>JAMOLY010000157.1 GCA_027068835.1 Thiomicrorhabdus sp.
CAGGGTGCGCTTCAATCAGCTCCCCCGTTCGGTCTATTGGCAGTATACGGCGGTAATCGGCCAATGAATGCAGTACCACGGTGGTATCTTTTCGAGCTTCAATCACTTCATCTAAATAACAGATTCCCCCCTCTCTTACCGCTTTAGTTAGAGGGCCATCTTGCCAATAAGTCCCCTCTTCTCTAATAAGGTGACGACCAATTAAATCGGCGGCACTTAGGTCATCATGGCAGACCACAGTATGGACTTTTCGTCCCAGTTTTTGCCCCATAAACTCAATAAAACGGGTTTTACCACACCCCGTAGGTCCTTTAATTAAAATGGGCAAATTCATTGCAGCGGCGGCTTCAAACAATTCCACTTCATTGGCTTGTGCAAAATAGGATGGCTCAAACATGTAACGGTTCCTTTGATTAAATTGCTTATTAAATCGCTGTCTTTACAGCGTTAAATTCATATATATTTCAGGCAAGACTGTAGGGAGTTTTTTGCTGTCGCGAATAACTACGTAGCCATTTCGACCAAATAGATAAGATAAGTAATCCTTTGCTTCTAAATCAATGGTGACACAAAAAGGGGTAATACCCACTCTTTTCGCTTCTTCTATGGCTTTTTTGGTGTCTTCAATGCCATAACGTCCATCGTAACGATCCACATCATTTGGCTTACCGTCACTAATAATCAAAAGCAGTTTATTGGCGCTTTGTTGTTGCTCTAAAATTTTAGAGGACTCTCGAATGGCTGCGCCTAAACGGGTGTAATAACCAGGTTTAATGTGATCAATTCGCCCACGAATCAGATCGGAATAACGCTCTTTAAAATTTTTAATAATTTGAAAACGCACATTGGTGTTTTTAAGGGATGAAAACGTGTACAGAGCAAACGGATCTTGTAGGCGATTTAATGACTCTGAAAACACCATTAACCCATCTTTAATCATATCAATGATGCGAATCTCTTGCGTAATACCCGCCTCGGTCGATAAAGAGACATCGGCTAAAATTAAGGTTGAAAGGTCTCTGGATTTTCGCTCAACGCTTTCATAAAACTTTTGTGGGTGCAGCGATTTGTCTTGATGGCCTAAATATTCAATCCACGTGTCTAAATTAACTTCATCCCCATAGGGTAACTTATTATTTTTAATACGATCTAGTTGCATTAAATCCAGTTCACTGGCAATTTTTTTAACCATTTTTTGCAATCGTTTAGGCAGTTCAATAGGGGTAATATTAATATCTATTAAGGGTTTAATGCAGACATAATTTTCTAAATAATCCTGCTTTTTATAGTCCCACTCATTAATAAAGTGCCCTTTTCCCAACGGGTACTCTTCGACGGAGCTCTCTGCAAAATCCAAATCCATTTTAATACGTGCCGATAAATTGGCTCGTTTTCGTCCAAGCGTGATCTCTTCTAAGTCTTCAGCATGATAAAGCGCATCTTCATCAAAACTGTCGTCTTCGCTGCGGTCTAAGTTTACCTGTTCCATAATGCTCATTAATGAGTCGGGCAGAAAAATCAGCAGGCCATCTGATTTTTTCTTATCGTCCATCTGGCTTGAGCGCTTTTTCATTTTAAGCACATCAATTTTTTCTGGGTTTGGCGTGCGATTTTCTAACCCTGCTTCATCATCAAATTCATTCGATGCATACTGATTTGTTTGTGCGGGATACAGCCAAAGCGGAAAAGGGTAAATTTGATCAATGGAATACGAAGGGTCATTGATTAACGCTCTATCGACTAAAGTATTAATAAATGCCAACTCGTGGCGTTGTTGTTCAGGGTCTTTAATCGAAAGCCTTAAACGTTCATTAATTAAATAGCGAATAGCCGCTTGATAGAATGATTTAAACCCAGGATAGATTTGAATCAATTCATGAGACATTTGTAAATTTTTTTGAGAAAAATGCCCAGCATTCACAGGCATTTTAGCCGCCAAAGCGACTAACCAAAAATAGTGCATCTCATTGAGATATTCGCTGTCAAAATAGGCAAGTGACGCAGGTAAATAGACCCCTTTATCGTCTTGCCATGCTAAAAAAAAGGCGGTACCAGAGCCTGAAACTCTCTCCAGCACACTTCGAGTGGTTTTAATGGAGCGCTTATCTGTTATTTGCAACTCTTTGCCTTTTTCTCCACCGAGTAGATGGTAAAAAACATTGAGTGCTTTACGCTTATCGGTAAAGAGGACTCGCTTATCGTCATAAGATTTATTAATCTTTTTCTTTAAAAACCGATCCCATACTTTACCAATGTGCTCTTCCATAAACCCTCTTTACCTACTGGACTAACTCTGTGTTTGTTCAGGCTCTTTTACAAAAAAGCTATAAAAATAAGTTAACAATCCAATAAGCACCATCAAGCCAAATGCAAAACGTACTTTATAGATCGGAATCAACTCCGCTTGCGTGGCCATAAAGCCTAATGCTTCAGTATCTGGCCAACGCTGTAGCATAATTTGAGCAATGCCTGCCGCAGTTAACGCAAAGGTCACACCTAACATACCAATCACCATCAACCAAAAAGAGGCACGCTCTACCGCTTGTGCTTTAGGTCCATTGCCATGAGGTCGTCCTCTCATAATGGGCATACAGTAAGAGATGATGGTAAACAAAATCATAATATACGCGCCAAAGAAGGCTAAATGACCGTGTGCCGCAGTGAGCTGTGTTCCGTGGGTAAAGTAGTTAACAGGTGCTAAGGTGTGCATAAAGCCCCAAACCCCTGCGCCTAAAAAGGCGATAACTGCGGTACCTTTTGCCCATGTTAATGCAATTTTATTATCATGCTCAATGCGTCGCTGTTTTGCCATAGTAAAGGCATACAGTACCATTAAGAAGAACGGTAGGGGTTCAACCGCTGAGGCAATGGAACCTATCCATAACCAGTAGTCAGGCGTACCAATGTAAAAATAGTGATGCCCTGTTCCAAGAATACCCGATACCAATGTCATTGCAATAATCAGGTACAACCATTTATCAATGTGTTCACGATCCACACCTGTTACCTTAATCAATACAAACGATAAGATGGCACCCATAATCAGTTCCCAAACCCCTTCTACCCACAAGTGAATTACAAACCACCAGAAGAACTTATCTAATACTAAATTATCAGGAACATAGAATGCGAATAAAAAGAACACCGCCATCCCAATTAATCCAGTAAGAAGCACCACAGTAATAACGGTTTTACGCCCTTTTAAAACGGTCATTCCAATGTTTAAAATAAACGATAAAACCACCAGCACAATTCCAATTTTAATAATGGTTGGTTGTTCTAAAAACTCCCGCCCCATCGTGGGCAATAGATGATTGTAAGTGACCTCAGCTAAAGTGGCGTACGGCACAAAGAGATACCCTAAAATGGTAGCCACCCCTGCTACGGCAAACACCCAAAAAGTGATTTTTGCCAGTAACGGACTCCAAAGCTCTCGCTCAGACTCTTCGGGCACCAAATAATACGCAGCACCCATAAAACCAAATAAAATCAGTACAATCAATAAATTGGTGTGTACCATTCGTGCGACATTAAACGGAATTTCTGGAAACAGAAAATCCCCATTAATGTATTGAAGCCCTAAAATAAGGCCAAATAAAATTTCACCTGCCAACAATATTAATGCAAAGATAAAGTATGGCTTTGCAACCATTTGTGAACTGTATTTCATATTAAGTCTCCCCCTTACCCTTCAATATTTGGTGGCCAATCGTTATCATCGATACGAGATGTCCAAATTAAAAAGTTCGCTAAATCATTAACCTGCTCTTCCGTTAAGTTGAACTGAGGCATCTTTCTTCGACCGTTATTTGGTAATGGCTGAGCAGCCATCCACGCTTGCAAGTAGGATTTAAAATACGCCTCATCCGCCTGCCCACGTCGATCAAACACATTGGCAAGTTCAGGTGCATAATAAGCACCCTCTCCCATAATGGTATGACAACCCACGCAGTTGTTCACCTCCCATAAGTTCTTACCACTTGCCACTGACTCTGTAATCTGATCATCATTACTTAACTCAGGTACTTTTTGTACCGTATCGAAAGTAAGTCCTGCAAACACTAAAATGGCGAATAAGCTCCCCCCAAAATAAATATTGCGTGCCATATTTTTTGTAATACGTTCTGCCATAAAAACTCCTTTAAAGAACTTTGCCGTAACCCACTCTTTTTTTAATTACTGATGTAAAACCTTTCTCTCCCATAAACAGGCATTTTAAATGCCTGTTTAAAAACTGCATAATACATGTAGGTTAATAAAAAGGTCAAGAAAAACTTTCACCTCCCGACCCAGCTACAGCCCTAAGAACCGTACTGTTCATAAGGTTAAGAGCTGAATAAATTATTAAATACACCTCATCAAAATCACTTATAATGTCCTTTAAACCAATGCCAATAATCCTATTATTTATAGGTGATTACATTGCGTTTTTTTATAAAATTAAGCTACTGTAGGAATATCTATCATGCATACACTAAACCAAAATAAAGGGTTCATAAAAACAGGCGTTACCTTATGTTTTTATGGTCTTTTAGGACTCTCCATTTCAAGCGCTCAAGCTGCTCTAACCTCAGAAGAAAGATTAGGAAAACTGATGTTTTTTGATGAAAACTTATCAGAACCCAATGGACAGTCTTGTGCCAGCTGTCATCATCCCGATGCGGGCTTTGCTGATCCAGATACCCATCTTCCAGTATCTGAAGGTGTTATTTTAGGCCTCTTTGGAGGAAGAAACTCCCCCTCAGCCGCTTACGCTAAATTTTTTCCTGAATTCAGTTACCAAAACGGCGTTGCCATCGGTGGACAATTTTGGGATGGGCGTGCCGCTAACTTAACCGAGCAAGCTAAGGGGCCTTTTTTAAACCCCGTTGAAATGGCAAACCCAAATAAAGCAACCGTAATTGCAGACATTAATGCCTCCAGTTACGCAAATCTGTTTACTCAAATTTGTGGCTCTACAAGTGATATTGATGCCGCTTACAACTGTGTAGCAGAGTCAATTGCCGCTTATGAAAAAACGGACGAAGTCAGCCCATTTTCCTCTAAATTTGATGCAGTGATGGCAGGACAAGCCCAGTTTACTCGTTTAGAGCGACGAGGCCGCATGCTTTTTAATGGTCGCGCACAATGTAGCCAATGCCATACAGACAATGGTCGCATGGGTAGAATGGGCGGAGGAAACACAGATTCTTCTACGCCTGTATTATTCACCGATTTTAAATACTACAATTTAGGACTTCCTAAAAACAACGAATACCCACTTAACCTACAACCAAATAGTATTGATTTAGGCTTAGGTGGTGTATTAAATGTAGCGTCTGAAAATGGTAAATTCAAAACGCCACACTTACGCAACATTGCAAATACGCCTCCTTATATGCACAACGGAGTATTAAAAACATTAAAAGAGGTGGTTCACTTTTACAATACGCGTGATATTCCAGGTTTATGGGATGCGCCTGAAGTTTCTGAAAACATGGAAACCAGACGTGTAGGTAACCTAAGACTCAATAGCCGTCAGGAAGATGCCATTGTTGCCTATATGATGACATTTACCGATGGGTATGTACCATCAAGTAACAGTGCAAACAATAACACTGACCGTCCAAATAATGGTCAAGGCAGAATGCACCGATTCGGCCAACGTTAAGTTTAATGCCCAATCCCCAAATAGAAAATACATTGATAGCACACCCGTTGCTAACATTCTAATTCGTATTTCTATCTGGGGTATTTGGGCAATATAACAACGCTACTACTCAAAAATTACGCTAATTTATTGCATCATTAACCGCAACCATACCTCTTTTACCGCCTTACGCTGTTCTAAATAACAATCACTCGGCACCCATTCTTTTTCATTTTGTAACGCCATTCGGTGATATTTTGAACGATACGTTTTATAGGCATTTAATAAAGCTTCCTCCTCATTTTTAGCAAGCAACCCGACCTTGGCCACCGCCTCTAAAATACGCAAGTTATCGCTGTATTGACACAGTGTGGGAGTTTGATACGCGTAGCTTAAGACCAAAAATTGCATCATAAACTCAATATCCACTATGCCGCCTCTACCCTGTTTTAAATCAAACACGGTATCGTTGCTTTTGTCGAGTTCAGCCATCATTTTTTGACGCATATCTCGCACCTCTTTTTGAATTTCTGAAACCTCTCTTTTTTGCTGTAAAAACGCGGCTTTAAACTGATTAAATTGCTCAATACTTTTCGCATCGCCCGTTATCGCACGTACGCGAACAAAGGCTTGATGCTCCCAAACCCACGCTTTATTTTTAAGGTAATTTTGATACCCTTCAAAATCCACAACCATCATGCCCGACGCACCATTGGGACGGAGCCGTGTGTCCACTTCGTATAAAATCCCTGTAGGCATCATGGTGGTCATAAGCGAGATTATTTTTTGCCCCATACGAACAAAATACATGGAATTATCCAGCCTTTTTCCTGTTGAACTGACCGCTTGATCGCTCGATTTAAGCCCCTGATAGACAAATACCACATCCAAATCCGAGCCATACCCTAATTCTACCCCCCCTAGTTTGCCATAGCCTAACACCATAAAAGGGTTGCGCTTTGTCTGTTCATCCATACCGCCAGGCAAGCCATTTTTTTGTTGCATCAATTGCCATGCAAACGCCACCACAGCATTCAATACCGCTTCGGCAATCCACGTTAAATAATTACTCACTTCGGTCACAGGCATATTGCCTGTTACATCTGCCGCCGCCACTTTAAACACCTGTGCGTGTCGCCATTGGCGTAAAGCGTTCATAAACTCCTCTTCATCAAGCTGTGCCGTGTTTAAAATATTCTGTGCATCTTGCTGTAAAGCACAAGCATCCAGTGGTGAAAATAGCGCTTCTTTATCCAATAGCTGATCCAGCAACGCGGGGTATTTAACCAACATATCCGCTAGCCAAGCACTCACATGACACAGCTCAATTAAGCGTTGCAGTGCCGCAATATTCTCTTTTAATAACACCAAATACACACTGCGTTTGGCAATGGATTCAATGACGGATAACACCCGTTCAAAACACTCAGAAGAGCGATTAGTACTTAATATTTCTCGCAACAGCAATGGCATAACCGCATTTAAACGCTCCACCCCCTCTTTTTCCAAGGTTTGCACAATACGACCCGCCTTAAAGGTAAACAACGGCTGTAAAAATGCTTTGGCTTGCATTTCACTTAAACCATACGCCATCACTAAGTTCAAATCATCCAGCTCTCCCAACCACAAATCGGACAGGGCATCCGCCTCTTCACAAGCTTCATCCTCAGCAAAAACCAAATCAAACTGAGCCTGAACCATGGCTCGATGGCTGTTTAAATCGGCTAAAAAATTTTCATAATTTTCATAGCCCATCGACTGCGCCAAGGTAAGTTGCTGTTTTTTATCGGTTGGTAGATCGTGCGTTTGTTCATCGCGCCACGCTTGCAAACGATTCTCCGCTTGCCTTAAAAAAATGTAGGCGGATTTTAAGGATTGATAAACCTGTTCTTCTAAAAATTTACGTTGTGCCAATAAATCTAACGTGGGTAACAGTGAACGGGTTTGCAACGCTTTATTACGCCCGCCATGAATCAACTGAAACGCTTGGGCAATAAACTCAATTTCTCGAATGCCTCCACGCCCCAGCTTAATATTATCTTCCATGCCTTTTTTCTTCACTTGCGCCGCAATCATCTGCTTTAATTCACGCAACGAATCCATGGCAGTAAAATCTACATAACGACGATAGACAAACGGGCGCAAAATATCGAATAGGTACGCGGCTTCTTTGGCATCCCCCGCAATCACTCGCCCCTTAACCAGTGCGTATCGCTCCCAAGCACGACCGTGCATTTCGTAATAGTGCTCCATGCCTGAAAAACTAATGGCTAACGAACCTCCGTCGCCAAACGGGCGCAATCGCATGTCCACCCGATAGACAAAGCCATCTTCTGTCATCTCCACTAATGACTTATTCATCGCTTGGCCTAAACGCGTAAAAAACTGATCGTTTGAGGTAGCGCGTTTAGGTGGCTGGCCTTCCGCCATTTTTGTCTCCCCCCCCTCTGGGTAGACAAAAATCAGATCAATGTCCGATGAAAAATTAAGCTCTTGACCGCCCAGTTTTCCCATCCCAATTACCAACATTTTTTGTGGCAAGCCCGAGTCGCGTCCAATGGGCGTACCGTAACGCAAACACGCACGTTCATAATGCCAATCGAGCGTAGAAGCCACCAGTGCGTCGGCTAAATCCGATAAATCTCGCATGGTTTCATCCAACGTAGCCAACCCTGATAAATCTCGAATCGCAATGCGCGTCATCTGCCAATTACGCTCTTTTCGCAAAATTTTCTTTAACGAATTTTCATCTTGTGACGCAATCACCGCCTCATACACTCGTTGATACAATACCCCCTCTAACCAAAGTTTATCCCAGTGTTCTGAATTAACCAACTCAGGAAAACGTTGACACATTTGTTCAACATACGGGCTCCACTGTTGAACTTGGTTTAATGAGTACGCTTGCTCTTTCATAACAAAACCTCTTCTTTTTAACTGCTTTGCATATAACTTATTAATTATGTATATGAGGGGGGGGATTTTTCTAACTCAACATCACAAACGGTAAAGATACAAAATCGTTTCTCGTACATCGGACAATTGCCAAATATCACTGGGGTCTACATTAGGTACGGCAAAACTGTTTGTGATAAAAACCGATCCTTTTGGCATCTCTTTTTTGACCTTTTGCCAAAGTTTGGGCATCGGTTCAGGCGATAAAAACGCATACACCAGTGTATAATGAGACAGATCGGTTTTCCAAATATCTTGTGCATAAATTATCCCCCCCCCTATCCAACTGTACACTTTTGAGAACGCATAAGGAATTGGAGCGGTTTCCACCCCTGTTGATTTAATTACACCACGCTGTTGCGACATAAACACCACATTGCCTCCTAGCCCACAGCCTAAATCTAAAAATGAAACCTCTCCCTGTGTTCTATGCAGCTCTTTTACCATTTTTTTTAATGCTTGTCGTGTGGTTTGATTGGTTAAATAAAGAGGCACACGCTCCTTAAAGGTATTGCGAAACAGCAACCATAAAACAGCAAACACACCTAACGCCCACAACGGATTAAACTCAATCACCACGCCAAAATACAATCCAACGGGCAATAAAAATTGAATCCACTGCCACCAACGTGGCAATCCAACCCAATAACTGATTAACACAGCAACAACCGCTTGAATCAACACCAGCACTATAGGGGCATAGGGGGGGGGGAAAAAATAGGGAGCCAACCATACACCACAGACAATCATAACCAGTACGCCTGCTTGAACCGTCAATGCCAAAATAATTTTAGGCCATTTTTCTAACGTTATTTTCAATTTAGAGAATTCCTAATTAAGTCTATTAAGCCCTATTAAACTTTATGCACCATTCGCCTAACATTTCGCACCACTTTCAAACAAGCGCATCGTTTAAACATAAGAAACAGCGTCTAAAACCGCAATAAATCCAATTAAATATTTGAATTTATAATACAAACGACTGGATGGCACACTAACCGCTTATTAATTTTTGATTTTTTTAAAACACTCAAACGAGAGGTTAGTATGAAACTGGTTGTTGCAATTATCAAACCTTTTAAACTCGATGATGTGCGCGAAGCCTTGCATGATGTGAATGTGCACGGAATGACCGTCACGGAAGTCAAAGGATTTGGTCGTCAAAAAGGCCATACCGAAATTTACCGTGGTGCAGAGTACTCAATCGAATTTTTACCTAAATTACGATTAGAAGTTGCTGTTGCAGACGATCAGGTTGAAAACGTGATTGAAACCATTGGCAACGCGGCACGAACAGGAAAAATTGGCGATGGCAAAATATTTATTATGCCGCTCGAACAAGCCATTCGCATTCGCACCGAAGAGTCTGGTGATACCGCGCTCTAATTTTTACGACTCATTTTGAATCGTTACACATAAACCAAGGTTAAAGGAATTTAATTATGGAACAAGTTCTACAACTCAGTTACGCACTGGACACCTTCTACTTTCTAATGTCTGGTGCATTGGTCATGTGGATGGCGGCTGGTTTTACCATGCTCGAAGCAGGACTCGTGCGCTCTAAAAATACCACTGAAATCTTAGCCAAAAATATTGGCCTATTTTCCATTGCTTGTATTATGTACATGCTAGTGGGTTACAACATCATGTACCCTGCCGAAGCAGTCAACAGCTTCTTTCCTGGCATGAGCTTTTTACTGGGTGCCGATCACACCACCGCCGCCGTGATTGCGGGTGGCGATGACGCGCCTTACTACTCAGGTATGTCTGACTTCTTCTTCCAAGTGGTCTTTGTTGCCACCGCCATGTCTGTTGTGTCGGGTGCCGTTGCGGAGCGTATGAAACTCATGGCCTTCTTTGCCTTTGTTGTCGTTTTTACTGCATTCATCTACCCAATGCAAGGTTTTTGGAAATGGGGCGGCGGGTTCTTAGATGAGTTGGGCTTCCTCGATTTTGCAGGATCTGGCGTAGTTCACATGGCCGGTGCTTCTGCTGCTTTAGCAGGTGTTATTTTACTCGGCGCACGTAAAGGAAAATATGGACCAAACGGAGAAACTCGTGCCATTCCTGGTGCAAACTTACCGATTGCGACCTTAGGTGTCTTCATTCTTTGGTTAGGTTGGTTTGGCTTTAACGGTGGATCACAACTCATGATATCGGATGTTGATAATGCCAATGCCGTTTCTATGATCTTTGTAAATACACTGCTTGCCGCCGCCGCTGGTGTTGTTGGCGCGTTAATCATCGCTAAAATTAAATTTGGTAAAGCCGATTTAACCATGATGCTAAACGGAGCCTTAGCAGGCTTGGTTGCCATCACCGCAGAGCCACTCACCCCAACCGCACTAGAAGCCTCTTTAATTGGCCTTGCGGGTGGAGTGATTGTTGTGTTCTCTATTTTATTAATTGACTCTAAACTGAAACTGGATGATCCAGTAGGCGCCATCTCCGTTCACGGAGTAGTCGGTGTATTTGGTTTAATCGCCGTTACTTTCACTAACCCAGATGCAACCATCGTTGCTCAGTTAACGGGTATTGTCGTGATCTTTGCATGGGTATTTGGTACCAGCTTGGTACTTTGGTACATTCTAAAAGCCGTTATGGGTATTCGTGTCTCAGAAGAAGAAGAGTACGAAGGGGTGGATCAATCCGAATGTGGAATGGAAGCCTATCCTGAGTTTAAAAAATCATAATAGTGTTTATGTAATACTCACAACCCCGCTTTATGCGGGGTTTTTTTATGCCCAAAATTTTATCCCCCCCCTATCTGTAGAATTATTTTTCGATTCCAATATAAAAAAACATCAAAAAAAACCACACAATCAAAGAGGGTTCGATACAATGAATTCTTTAAAAATTCAATGATGACATACCATGCCTAAAATACTTAAACACACCCTCGCTCTACTGCTTACCGCCTTACTCACAAGCGTATCCTTTCAGGTGTATTCCGAAGATGACGCGCCTACAATAGACCAAGGAAACCCCGCCAAATTTAAACAATTTGACGCGCCAGAACAAAGTGTTCCTAAATATTTTTCAATGGACAAAGTGGTGGTGAATTTTAGAGGAGAAGGTAAAGCGAAGTTTTTAGCTGTCGATTTAAAATTTATGTCGTACATACCACAGGTTGTGGAAGTTGAAATGGAGCATTTACGCCCGATTCTTAAAAATGATATTGATCGCCTTCTGCGCAACCAAACTTATTCAAAACTTAAAACACCCGATGGACCAGATCAACTTCGAACTGAAATATTAAAGGTCTCACGTAAAATTCTGGAAGAACACCGTATTTACCCTGACTTATTAAAGGATGTTTACCTTGGGCGTTTTGTGATGCAGTAAAATTTACCCCCCCCCTACTAAACAAAATTATCCTAAGTTTGTATTATAAATTTCGTATTTTATACAAAATCGTTAACAATCTCATTTTTAACGAAGGCTTAACCTCAATGGGGTGGTTAAATTTTAATAACACTGAGGTTTCATTGGGGTTATAAAGATCGTGATCTTTCCAGTTCATTAAATCTTCATACTCAAACCCGCTATCTAATGCCACCAGCTGCCAAGGAAAATCTTTTTTTCCATCCTCAGCTTCCGGGCCATTATCGGTCATTACCAATGGAATTTTTTCTTCTAAAATCACCGTTTTGGTCGCGCCAGACTCCATCCAAATGCGAATCACCTCCTCCTCTTCTAAAATAGTTCCGTAAGGTAAAAATTGATATTGTGCATTTAAATTGGTGACGGAGTTATCCACCAGCGGCGGCCCTTCGTCAAACTTAAAATTACAACACCCTTTAGAACAACACGACATTTTTACTTTCCTTTACAATTCATTCGGCGTAAGATTAAAGACAATCTTTTTCACACTTACAAGGGGATATTAACATGAATATCGATGCAAACAACCTTGGTGTCAACAGTCTTTACAGCTCCAACCTATCCTCCGTAAACCAAAGCATTGCCAGTGGGCAACGCATAAACAGTGCCGCAGACGACCCCGCGGGACTGGCAATTATGAATGCACTTGGCACTCAAATTAATGCGCAAGACATGGGCGTACAAAATGCAAACGCTGGCATATCTATGTTGCAAACCGCTGATGGTGCCAGTGATATGATTACGCAATCACTGCAACGCATGAATGAACTTAGCATTCAAGCCATGAACGGCACGCTGAACACGTCACAACGTGATATGTTAAACAACGAGTTTCAACAAAATCTGCAAAACATCAATCAAATTGTCGAATCCACCAGTTTTAACGGGCAAACGTTACTGAATGGCGACATGAATTCCGTCAACATCGCCTTAGGGGCTGAGAGCAACAGCACCCTGAACTTACCCACTCTAACCACCGATGCCTTAAGCATTACAGGGTTAAGTATCGCAGATCCCGCCAATGCCTCTACCGCACTGTCGGGCATTACCACGGCGATTGAACAACTTAGTACCTCTCGTGCGGAATTTGGTGCACAACAAAATGGCTTAACAAGCAGTGTGGATAATTTACAAAGCCAAAACATCAATAGCTACGCCACCAAAAGCCAGTTAAGCGACACCGATTTTGCCAAAGCCATTGCCGAGCAATCGAGGCAAAATATTTTGAACGAAAGCGCCATCGCAATGCAATCCCAAGGTAACCAATCCAAAGCAGCCGTACTACAGTTGCTCTCATAAAAAGCAGTAAATTCCGTTTTGCTCTCCTAAGCAATCATTGTGGCCGTTTAACGGCCATTTTTTTGGATGCTAAAAAAGGGTTAGAAAATTTTTCTCCCCCCCTCCTCGAAGTCTGTCCAATTTCTACCAGACAAAGTACAGACAACGCCCCCCATGATTGCTATAATCGTACGAATTATTATTTAAAAAATGACAAGCAGATAAAGACCCTTATGGAAAAGCATTTCGACCCAAATTCAATTGAAACAAAATGGTATCAAACGTGGGAAAACAAAGGTTATTTTAAACCTCAAAATCCCGATGCTGCCCCTTACAGTATTATGATTCCCCCGCCCAATGTGACGGGCAGTTTGCATATGGGTCATGCGTTTCAAGACACCATTATGGACACCCTTATTCGCTATCACCGCATGAAAGGCGACAGCACGCTTTGGCAGCCAGGCACCGATCATGCTGGTATTGCGACTCAAATGGTCGTCGAGCGTCAATTGGCAGCACAAGGATTAAGCCGTCACGACCTTGGACGCGAAAAATTCATTGATAAAATTTGGGAATGGAAAGAGGAGTCTGGCGGTACGATTACCAAACAACTGCGCCGTATGGGCGCCTCTCCCGATTGGAGCAGAGAACGTTTTACGATGGATGAAGGTTTATCCGAAGCCGTTAAAGAGGTGTTTGTAAAACTCTATGAAGAGGATCTTATTTACCGAGGCAAACGCCTTGTTAATTGGGATCCAGTGCTGCATACCGCCGTATCCGATTTAGAGGTTATTTCTACCGAAGAGCAAGGCAGTCTTTGGCACATGCGCTACCCATTAAGCGATGGTTCAGGGCATTTAGTGGTGGCCACCACGCGTCCTGAAACCATGCTGGGTGACCAAGCCGTTGCGGTGCATCCCGACGACGAACGCTACCAGCACTTAGTAGGCAAAACCATTACCCTGCCTTTAGTGGGTCGTGAAATTCCGATTATTGCCGACGATTATGTCGATTTAGAGTTTGGAACAGGGTGTGTCAAAATCACCCCTGCACACGATTTTAACGATTACGAAATGGGTAAACGTCACAACTTACCCATGTTAAATATCTTAACCGTTGATGCCGCCATTAACGACGAAGCCCCTGAAAAATACCAAGGACTGGATCGTTTTGAAGCACGTAAACAGATCATCGTTGATTTAGAAGCGTTGGAATTAATGGAAGATATTAAACCGCATACCTTAATGGTGCCACGTGGCGATCGCTCTCATGCGGTGATTGAGCCTTTCTTAACGGATCAATGGTACGTCGCGGTTGAATCACTTGCCAAACCCGCCATTGATGCCGTTAAAAATGGCGACATTGAATTTGTGCCCAAAAACTGGGAAAACACCTATTTTGAGTGGATGAACAACATTCAAGACTGGTGTATCTCGCGCCAAATTTGGTGGGGACACCGTATTCCCGCTTGGTATGACGAAAGTGGCAAGGTCTATGTTGGGCGTACCGAACTGGAAGTGCGCGAAAAACACCAACTTTCAAGTGACGTTGTTCTTAATCAAGACGAAGACGTTCTGGATACATGGTTCAGCTCGGCACTTTGGACGTTCACCACGCTAGACTGGCCTGAAAAAACCCCTGAACTGGAAAAATTTCACCCCACATCGGTACTGGTTACCGGCTTTGACATCATCTTCTTCTGGGTAGCCCGAATGATTATGATGGGGCTTAAATTTACTGGCGAAGTGCCCTTTAAACAAATTTATGTACACGGATTGGTCAAAGACGGTGAAGGGCAAAAAATGTCCAAATCTAAAGGGAATGTTTTAGACCCGATTGATTTGATTGACGGCATTGAGCTGGAAGATCTGGTTAAAAAACGTACCTACGGCATGATGCAACCAGAAAAGGCATCCAAAATTGAAAAAGCCACTCGCAAGCAGTTTGCCGATGGTATTCCTGCATTTGGAACCGATGCCATTCGCTTTACCTTTGCCTCTCTGGCCTCAACAGGCCGTGATATTCAGTTTGATTTAAACCGAGCGGAAGGCTATCGTAACTTCTGTAACAAACTATGGAACGCCACCCGTTATGTGCTGATGAACACCGAAGGCTATGACACGGGTGTAGACCCTAAATCAGAAATTGAGCTATCACTGGCCGATCGCTGGATTGTCTCGCGTTTACAGCAAGTTGAAGCCGATGTGGCCAAGCATTTTGATGCCTACCGTTTTGATTTAGCCGCCAACGCACTCTATGAATTTACATGGAACGAATATTGTGACTGGTATTTAGAGCTGGCCAAACCCATCCTAACCCAAGACAGCTCTGAGGCGGCCAAACGTGGAACCCGTAAAACACTGGTGCGCGTACTGGAAACCATTTTACGACTGCTGCATCCAATCACCCCTTTTATTACCGAAGAAGCGTGGCAAGCAGTTGCACCACTGGCCGGTAAACAAGGTGATACCATTATGTTGGAGCCGTATCCAGAAGCCGATGACTCTAAAGTAGATCAAGAAGCAATTTCTGAGCTGGAGTGGGTAAAAACGTTTATCATAGGCGTACGTAAAATTCGCTCTGAAATGGACATTGCCCCAAGCAAGGCTCTACCCGTATTTTTAGAGGGGCTAACCGCTCAAGATACCCAGTGGCTAAATAACAACAAACGTTACTTGTTAGCCTTAGCTAAATTGGCTTCCATTGAAGTATTAGGTGCGGCCAATACCGCACCTGAATCTGCCGTTGCGCTGGTAGGGGAGATGAAAGTACTCATTCCCATTGCAGGACTGATTGATAAGGAGGCCGAACTGGCAAGACTTTCAAAAGAGATGGGTAAACTTCAAAATGAAATTAAACGCTTAGGCGGTAAATTAAATAACGCAGGTTTTGTGGCAAAAGCCCCCGAAGCCGTGGTTGCCAAAGAGCGTGAAAAATTGGCGGGATACCAAACCGCATTAAATAACTTAGAGACTCAATATGAAAAAATTCAACAAATTTAACCTCGTATTAACCCCCGTTGCCAAAGGTTTAATCGTAGCAAGCGTATTAAGCTTGAGCTTAACCACTCACAGCCTACATGCCGCCGTAACGCCAGGGTACACCAACTACGTAACTGATACCTTTAAAGTACCGATGCGACGCGGGGGAGGCACGGGCTTTAAAATCAGCCGAATGATGCCTCCTGGTGCGGCCGTTAAAATATTAGAGGTGAATGGCGAAGGGTGGGCGCTGGTCGAGAATAAAAAGGGAGGAAAAACGCACACAGGCTGGATGCACACCAGCACACTGCAAAACACCCCCATTGCCAGAGCACGCTTAGACAGGCAAATGAAAAAAACTACCGCACTTGAAGAAAAATTAAACGGACTTCAACATGAACTCAAAACACTCAAAGAGCGTCATGATGAAACCAATAAAGAGCTGTCTAGTGTAAAACAAGAAAAATTTGAACTCACACAAGCACTCACACGCCTTAAATCAATCTCAAGTAATGCGGTGGAGCTAGATCAGCAAAATCAACAAATGACACAACGCTTATCCACCCTAGAAGATCAAAATGCAATTATGAGAGAGCAGATCGACCAATCCGAAGACTCCATTAAACGCCAGTGGTTCTTAACAGGGGGGGGGGTACTTTTATTTGGACTGTTGTTAGGCCGATTCTTTAAAATACCTGCTAAGCGTAAGAAGTGGGGGGAGATTTAAGAATCAGTACAACAAAAATAGTCAAAAAAAAAGAGTCTTAAAAAAGGCTCTTTGACTAAAATATATTCCTTATTTTTAACCATTCCATCCACTAACCCCAAATTTCTTGGGGCTTGTCCGAGCGAACCTCAATCTTCAACCAAAGATACCGCCTTAGAGGTAGGAATATTGGTTTGGGGCGTAGTAACCACCACGTCTAACGTACCATTAACCACACCCTCTTCATTTGGTAGCGCAGTAACTAAAACTAAAAATGTAAACTCATACGCACCCAAACGACCCCCTACTGTCGCTGGCGTTGCACTTATACTTAATGCCTCTCCCCCTGAAACACTGATACTCGATCCTGTAGGAGCGGATTGCCTTATAGGGTAAATGCAAGCTGGATCATTAGGGTTAACAACCCCTTCAATACGATTACCATCCTGACCATCCAAACAAAGAGCAGCAGTATCTTCAATTAATACCCATAAGTTTTTAGAACCAACGTCATCTATAGCTACTTTTGTTACTGGTTGACACAGAAGACCTGGTGTAGGATTTGCAGGATCATAACTATCATCAATCGCTAACTTGTTATTATCATCCAGACAAGTTCCCCTACTATCAGGTAATAGCTCATACAAATGTACATTAGGAGTGCTAGACGCCATAATCAACAACGCTCTGGCCCCAATATTAACCAGTGTAGTTGAACGGTCTGCAATATTGTTTGGCTCAGAAGGACAATCAGTAGGGTGGTCACAAGGTATCCCGTTATAAACGCCATCTCCTGGTGTGTAGGCAGCATTTTCATCATAATCAATTAGCTTTTCATCTAGACTAAAGCTAATGTCTCCAGGGTTATAGGTTTCGCTTTCGTCATCATCTCTAAATATCTCCCCTAAATCATCAAATGAATCTCCATCATTAAACACACCGTCTCCATTATGATCATAAAACGTTTCGTGCCCTATCGCATACGCTAAAATAGTCGTTCGATTATCTGAAGGTTTAGGGTTTTGGTTTCTCCACGTAACTTCGCAAGTTCCATTCGTCGTTGCACATGAACCATCAATAACCCCCCCTTCTGTCGTAAAGTTTATCACCGTACCATCTGGTATGGGGTTGTTATTTCGATCACCCAAACGAACCACCAAAATAACTTCATCGCCATTTAATCCTCCTTCTGGCGCAAACTTACCCTCTACAACCCCTAAACTAAAGCTGTTTTGGTCAGGAATACCTGTCGTGACCGTCAAAACATCAGACTGCACGTCTAAAAGCGTACCATCGTCCTTTTCAACAAAAGCAGTAACCCTAACAGGGGTTGGCACAGTTCCCGCAAGCACCGTTACAAACGCCTCTCCCTGCTCATTCGAAATGGTAGATGTTTCAGTTAATGTTAACCCGCCAACCGTATTGGTCAGCTTAAACTGCACCTCAACGCCTGAAACAGGATTTCCCAGATCATCTACCACTTTATAGGTTAAACGAGAATTTTCACTATACCCAATACCGCCCGTCCCTTTTAAAGATAAAAACGTGGGATCCGCACTTAAAAATTGTAATGAAGCGGCGGATTCAGGAAGAACCGTTGCAATAAATTGATAATTAAACGTTTCTGACTCACTCGTTAATCGTGGTGTTGCCATAAACTCGCCTGGCGCGGTTCCCGTTGTAATGTCTGGCGGGCTAATCGTAACGGATGCCGTTCCCAAGCTGTCGGTTAAAACGGTGGATTGGCTCAATGTTCCAGATGTCGATGAAAGATCAATCAACTCATTTGCAAGCGGTGAATTATCGGAATCTACAAACGTAAGGTCTACTTTTGCCGAATCGCTAATAGGAATACTGTTCGCCTCAACACCCGTTGAAGAAATAGACATAATCAGTGTTAACTGTGGCTTTACGGCTTCCGCAGCAATAAATTGATAGTTAAACGCTTCTGCTTCACTCGTCAACTCTGGTGTTGCAGTAAACACGCCTGGTTTAGTCCCTTGTGTAATATCAGGGGGAGAAATCAGCACCGAAGCGCCACCTAGGTTATTCGTTAACACGGAAGATTGACTGAGCGTTCCAGAGTTTGCCGATAAATTAATCAACTCATTCACAAGTGGCGCATTCGCCGCATCAACAAACACAAGGTCTACTTTGGCCACATCACTGATCGGAATATCGCTATTAACCACGCCTGTCGATTCAATAGACATAACAAGTGTTAACCGTGGTTTAACCGCATCAGCCGCAAGAAACTGATAATTAAAGGTTTCCGCTTCACCCGTTAACTGTGGCGTTGCCGTAAACACGCCAGGCGCTGTGCCTATCGTGATATTAGGTGGATTAATGAGAACAGAAGCCCTACCTAAATTATCCGTTAACACAGAGGTTTGAGTGAGCGCCCCCGAAGTCGTCGATAAGTAAATCAACTCATTCGCAAGGGGTAAATTATTCGAATCTACAAACGCAATTTCTACCTTTGCGACATCACTAATAGGAATATTATTACCCGCTACACCTGTCGATTCAACCGACATAACAAGTATTAAACGAGGTTTAAGTGCCTCCGTAGCAACAAACTGGTAAGCAAAACTCACCCCTTCGCTGGAGGATTGAGACGTTGCGGTAAATACCCCAGGAGCAGTTCCTTCCGTGATATTGGGGGGATTAATAATAACAGAAGCCCGACCTAAACCATCGGTTAAAACAGTGGTTTGAGCAAGTACACCAGAAGTTGTAGACAACGTAATTAACTCACTCACAAGCGGAACATTGTTTTCATCTAAAAATACAATATCCACTCTAGCTTTATCATTAGTGGGGATATAAATACTTCCCACTCCTGTGGATTCGATGGACATAAATAAATTTATACCAGAGCCTACAACACCGCCTGAGCCACCTTCTTTTGAGTCATCTGAAGGCGCTGGACAACCGACAAGCAACAGTAAAGAAATAAGACTCATCCACTTAAAAAACTTAATCATATCCCGCTATCCTTTTATACCTTTTTTCGTGCAATAAATGCTTGTGTTAATGTACCAGAATCTAAATATTCCAGCTCGCCACCCAATGGAATGCCTTGTGCCAATCGGGTGGTTAATATACCAAAAGCGTCCGCTAACTGTTGAATGTAAAACGCTGTGGCTTCACCTTCTACGGTTGGGTTGGTGGCAATAATCAGTTCGCTAACCTCTTGACTGGCTAGACGCGCCGCTAAGATATCTAATCCTAACGCCTCAGGCCCTATGCCGTCAATGGGGGACAAATGCCCCATTAATACGAAGTATTTTCCTTTAAACACGCCTGACTGCTCAATAACCGTCACATCTGTTGGGCTTTCAACAATGCACAGTTCCGATGAATTTCGCTGTGTTGACACACAAAGCGTACAGATTTTTTCTTCGGTTAAGGTTCGGCATAATGAGCAATGTCCGACTTTTTCGACGGCATGAGACAGGGATTGAGATAATTTCTCCCCCCCCTCTTTGTTGCGCTCTAAAATATAATACGCCATTCGTTGCGCCGATTTTGGCCCAACCCCAGGTAAAATACGAAACGCATCAATCAACTCTTGAATTAAAGGACTTTTCACAAGAACCAAAATGCCTTAAAACGGCATTTTCATCCCTTCAGGCAACTCCATTCTCCCAGTCAACCCACCCATTTTCTCTTTAGATACGTCTTCTACATTACGCACTGCGCTGTTTACGGCGGCGGCAAACAGGTCTTCCAACATCTCTTTATCGTCCATTAAGCTGTCATCAATGGTCACGTTTACCAGCTCATGCTTTCCTGTCATCACAACCTTTACCATGCCCCCGCCAGACTCACCTGACACTTCCATTTTAGCAATTTCTTCTTGCGCTTCTTGCATATTTTTTTGCATGTCTTGCGCTTGTTTCATTAAATTACCTAAACCACCTTTACCACTAAACATACTGTTCTCCTTAACAAATATCATTCCAAGATAATAACTAAAATTATTAAACGGGTTTAATGCTGTCCATTATAACCTCCAAGCCCAGCGATTGGGTTAAAGCCTTTACTATTGTGTCTTGCTGAATGGACTCTTCAGCTTTATTTTGTTTTATTTTCGCCTGCTGTTTGGCGTATTTTACTGGCGTAAAGTGCTCATTAGACTCAACAAACTCTAATGTAAAGTCTGCACCAAAATGCTGTTTAACCGCGTCAGAAAACTGTTGCAATGCCATCGTTTGCTTAGAATAATTTTGCTCAGGATCAATGCTCACCGAAAGACTTGTTGCCGATAGTTCCATTAAAACTGAATTACGCGCCACTTCTGCCGCCATGCCTTTTAAAGGCAGTTGTTCAATCAGCTCTAACCATGGCTTAATGGAATCACTGGAATGTTCAAGCGAAATTTTCCCCCCCCCCTCTTCGTCTTTAGATGTGATATTATCAGACGTTATATCCACCGTGGATATTGCGGTCTCTGCAATACGAATTGGGGCAACCTTTTTCTCTACAAAGGGTTGCGGAGAAGGCGTTTCTGGTCGATTTAAAGTGGGCGCTTGTAACGGTTTGGGTGATGCCTCGGCATCAAGACGTGGCTTTCCCAGCGATTGTTTTAACCTCGCTTTAATTTTTTCTAAATGGTCGGAGGACGCGGGTGGAGAATTAGAAGGAGCTGAAATTGGATTCGGTTGCGCCATTGATGGCCTGTTTTCAACAGATTCGACTTTATTTGCCATTAACGTTCGTGCAGACGCCAACCCATCTAAAGCGTTTTGAGAAGGCGGCATCATTTGAGGGGCTATTCCCCCCCCCCCTGCTGTTCTTGTTGCACACTGGAAGAAGGTGAACTAGGCAACACTTCACCTTGCTGAACGGGTTGAAACGCCAACATACGAATCAGAGACATCTCAAATCCAATTCGTATATCAGGCGACAATAGCATGTCCTGTTTTGCCAACAAGGCAATTTGGTAAAGCAACTGCACTCGCTCGGGAGTTAATTGAGAGGCCAACGATTTTATCACCTCTTCGGGCATCGTTGTTAAGGCTGTGCTGTCATTAAATACTTGAGAGTAAGAGAGCGCATGCAACACTTCAATCAACTGCGCTAAAAGGGCTTGATAATCCACTCCCATCACGGCCAATTGCTGAATGACCTCTTTAAGCGGTTCCGCCTCTTCGTTTGCCAATGCAGTTAAAATGGCCACACTGTACTGTTGGTCAACCCAGCCCAACATGGTTTGCACAGGCTCAAACATCACCTCGCCCGCACCATAAGCGATCGCTTGATCCAATAAACTCAATGCATCACGCGCCGAGCCATCCGCTGCTTTGGCAATCAAGCCCAAGGCACTGCCATCAAACGACAACGCTTCTTGTCCCATAATAAATTCAAGGTGATTTTGAAGCTGTGGCTGGGTTAATCGCATTAAATTAAACTGCAAACAACGCGACAAAACCGTAACAGGAAGCTTATGGGGGTCGGTGGTAGCCAAAAGAAATTTCACATGCTCTGGCGGTTCTTCCAATGTTTTTAACAACGCATTAAAGCTGCTTTTAGACAACATGTGTACTTCATCAATCAAATACACTTTATAACGCCCTTGAGTGGGCGCAAACTGCACGTTGTCTAAAATCTCTCGCGTATCATCCACCTTGGTACGCGATGCCGCATCCACCTCAATCAGGTCAATAAATCGTCCTTCGTCAACCGAACGACACACATCACAAACACCACAAGGCTTAGAAGAAATCCCCTTTTCACAATTTAAAGCTTTGGCAAAAATACGCGCAATCGTGGTTTTTCCAACCCCACGCGTGCCAGTAAACAGATACGCATGATGCAATCGCTGCTGATCCAACGCATTGGTCAACGCCTGCATCACATGAACCTGCCCCACCAGTTCTGAAAAGTTTTTAGGACGCCACTTACGGGCAAGAACGGTAGAACTCATGAAGCAATGCCTTAACAAATAAAATTGAATTTATTTTAACGTGAAATCCAAAACAAGGGGGGGATATTTTGTGTAAGACAAGAGAATCGTACTAGAATTTAAAGGTAAGAACAAAAAGTGGTGGCAACCCTACCCGCCTGACCTCGGCGCACGCATCAGAAGGTACCGTTGCTTCCTTCCGGACCTGGCGGAATTTCCAACTTAGCGTCGCGAGGGGACGAATAGAGTCACCATAATAGAATACAAATAGGAATTGGCGGAGAGCGGGGGATTCGAACCCCCGATAGGGTTTAGCCTATACACGCTTTCCAGGCGAGCTCCTTCAGCCACTCAGACAGCTCTCCTGTCCTAAATGAGGGGCGAATTATACTTGCTAAAACAATCGCTGTCTACCCAAATCCAAATATACGAAATGCGGATTAAAAAATAACGATTATCTCTGCTTACGACGACGCGCCGCCATAAAACCAACCAATCCTAAACCACCCAACATTAATGCAATGGAGCTGGGTTCAGGAGTGGGAGAAACGTTTTCTAAAGACCAAGAACCCCACACCTGATAGCGCAAGGGATCGCTAGAGGATCCCCTCAAAATAAGAGAATAATCCCCAGACACAAGCTCTTCTGCCCAAGACTCGATAGGGTCATAAGAATTATCAATAAACCAAGGTACCAATTCACCCACAGAATTTTTAAGTACTACTTCTGAAAAGCTTATATGCCCATATTCATATCCATATTCATCATACCCAAAAAGTGACTTCACATTCGCATTCAAATTCACCGTTCTATTTTCTGGCACAGTAAAGTTAAATGTATCACTAAAATCACCATCAATCTCGATGTTTGCAAAAAACGAACCAGACTCGTCACTAGAAAAGTCTACTAATTCAAAAAAATCCGCTACAGCAAAATTTGACACAAATACCAAAGAACTGGCTATCCCTATTTTTTGAAATTGATTCATCACTCTCCCCTTCCCTTAATAAATAGAAATTTAATTATACGCATAAAAACCAAGTTCATGATGACTTTTATCCGCCTTTATGCCAGCGCCAAATATAGTACAACGCAGGAATCACAAACAGCGTCAATACCGTAGAAGACAAAGTTCCAAAAATCATCGAGACCGCTAACCCACCAAATACGGGATCGGATACCATGATGACCGAGGCAGACATAATCGCCAGTGCGGTTAATAAAATGGGTCTAAAGCGTACTTTCCCTGCTTCAATCACCGACTCTTTTAAAGACTTCCCTTTGGCTTCAAACTCCAAGGTAAAGTCGATTAATAGCAACGAATTTCGTACCACAATACCCGCCAGTGCAATCACCCCGATCATCGAAGTGGCGGTAAAGGCTTGATTGGTAATCCAGTGTCCCGGAAATACACCAATCATGGTTAATGGAATTGCACCCATTACAATCGTTGGAATCATAAACGAGCGATAATAACCCACCAGTACAAAGTAAATCAGAATCAAGGCCACAATAAAGGCACTGCCCATGTCTCTAAAGACATCTAAGGTCAGACGCATTTCGCCGCCCCATAAGAGATGATAGTCCATCACATCATCTGGATGTGCTTCTACAAACCCTAGATTGCTGGTTTTAAAAGCCACGCCCGATTCTGGCAAGGTCACTTCATCCAACATTTTATCCAGTGTTAATACCGCATACACAGGGCTGGAAGCTAATAACTCCCCCCCTATCATCACCATCTGGTGTTGATCACGGTACATAATCGGTTTTTTCTGCTTAATTTTTTCAATGGTCGCAATCGCTGATAACGGCACCGCTTCACCACTGCGAGCGTGTACGCGTAACGTCAGTAACTGCTCGACGACCGCACGCTCTGTACGCGGTAAACGCACTAAAATACCCACCGGTTCACGCGCATTATCCAAATGCATAAAGCCTAGCTCATAACCATTAATGTAATCCCGTAACATTTTAGAGACACCCGCTGGCTCTACCCCAAGCAGACTGGCCTGAACACGGTCAATCTTTATCTCATAGGTATCGGCATCGTCTGTCACGCTGTTATCAATATTAATTAAACCGTAAATTTGATTAAACGACTCGGTCACCTCTTTAGCTGCCAGACGCAACGTATCGTAATTTGGCCCATAAAGTTCGGCCATTACTTGCGTGGTCACAGGCGGCCCCGGAGGCGTTTCATACAGCTTGATATTGGCTGTCGGAAACATTTTTTGCAACGGCTGAATCGCCTCATGCACCCTTTGAACAACCTCATGGGATGATTCACTGCGTTGGTGCTTACTGACCAAATTTACCCGAATTTGAGCAAAGTTCGCCCCCTGTTTCATTAAATCGCCTCGCACCAGTGCCGCAAAATCAATGGGCGCGTGTTCACCTAAAAAGACACTGTAATCGGTCACATGCTCGGTTTGAGACAGTAAGTCTCCCACATAACGCACCACACGATCCGTCGCTTCCAAGGCAGTGCCTTCTGGCATATCGACTTGAATCAAGAAGGTACTGGTATTGTCATAAGGCAACATTTTAACCTCAACCCCTGCTGGGTGAAGCGGGTTGCTCATGCCATCGTCCCGTAAAAATTGCAGTGCAGGTTGCAACATCGAAGCCATAAGCGCCATCAATACTGCAAATAAAAACAGGTTACGCTTAGTACGGCTTTCGACAATCGGCATCATCAGCTTTTCATACCAAACACGCATCCAGTCCTCTTTTTCGACATGATGCGCTTCCAGACTTTCTCGCTCTTGCATCTCACGGATGGCTTTTTTGCCCAAAAAACGGTACGCAATGTAAGGCACTAATATATAGGCCACCAGCAAAGAGGCCAGCATTGCAACGGGCACATTAAATGGGATCGGTGCCATAAATGGCCCCATCATGCCGGTCACAAACAACAGCGGCAAAAAGGCCAACACAACCGCTATGGTCGCTACATTGGTTGGGTTACCTATTTCATTGGTAGCGCGAATAATCACCTCATCAAAGCGTTCAGGATTAAAGCCATTATGAATATGCCGGTGAATATTTTCGATCACCACAATGGAGTCGTCCACCAATAATCCCAGCGCTAAAATAAGCGCAAATAACGTGATTCGATTAATCGTCTGGTCGGCTAAAAACCCAATAAATAAAACAATAAACAGAATCAGCGGAATGGTAATCACCACAATACCCGCTTCACGCCAGCCTAAAAAAATAATTAAAATCAGTACGACAGAACCAATGGCTATGGCCAAATGCTCCATTAATAAATTCACCGCACTGTTGGCTTTTTCGCCATCATTACGCGTGACCACCACCTCGACATTACTGGGCAGTACCCCCGCTTTCAGCTCTTCTAGTTTTTCTAAAACGGCATCGGTCACATTCACCGCATTGGTGCCCGGTTTTTTCGCCAAACTGATGGTCACGGCAGGTTGATCCGCTGCACTTGAGCTAGGCGTTCCAGGGCCAAACCCAATACGAGAATAACTGTCAGCCTCTTTTGGGCCATCTTCAATGCGCGCAATGTCTTTTAAGTAGATAATACGGCCGCTTTCCGTGCTAATAATCAGGTTACCAACATCTTCAGCATTGCCCAAATAGCCATTCACTCGAATCGGATGGCTGCGATTATTGTTGACCACTTCACCGACGGGTAGCGCCACATTACTGCTTAATAAGCGTTGGCTAATCGCCTCTAACGACAAGCCTGTTAAGGCAATTTTTTGAGCATCTAACCAAACATTAATGGCTCGCTTTTGACCGCCCACTACGTCCGTAAACGACACCCCTTCCACATTGCGTAGATGCTCCACCAGCTTTAAAGAAATATCTCGCAAATCATACCCCGACAACTCACTGGATGTAATCGCCAGCGTCATCACGGGCACGTCATCCACATTAATCGGTTTAATCAAAGGTTCATGAGTGGCAGGCGGCATTTTATCCATGTTCTGCATCACTTGATTATAGATATTCACCAAGCTGTCCACTTGATTTTCACCTACTTCAAACTGTACCGTGACCACACCAAAATCATTGGTGGCATAACCAAAGGTATGTTTTACCCCCGGTAGCGCCGCTAAAATGGTCTCTAAAGGTTTAACCACCATATTGCTCACTTCCGCAGGCGATGCCCCCGGTTTGGGCACAATAATATTGGCGGCAGGCACCACAATTTGAGGGTTGTATTCACGAGGCGTCATCACAAACGATAACAACCCTGCCAACAAGACAAACATCACCATCAAAATAGTGGTTTTAGAGTGAATAAAAGCCTGCGCTAACTTACCCGCAACATTCAGCTTAAGCGGCTCTAAAGCATCGTGATTTTTAAGCTCAGCCATCTTAGCCCCCTTGTGTTTCTAAGCGTTCAACATCACGGCTTAACGATTTTTTAATCGTTAAAATATCTCCGTTTAACAGAGGTTGCTCACTAAACGTTACAATGACCTCTCCCAGCGCCAAACCTGACTGAATCTCAACAAGCTCATTACGAAGCAACCCTGTGCGCACCATGTGAAAAAAAGCTTTTCCATCCTGAACTACAAAGACCCCATCAATGCCTGCACGATTAATCACCGCCGTTTTAGGTACCATCATCGTTTGACGCACGCCACGGTTAAAACTTACCCTAGCAAAGGTTCCACTGTTAATATTTAAATCCTTAGGCAAACTCAACTTCACCGTATGCGTACGTGTTTTGGCATTGGCGGCTCCCACTAATGTATATACCGTGCCCATAAACGGCTTAGACTGCCCTTCCAGTGCAATCTGCACCTCATCGCCCAAACGCAACACTGCAAACAGATCGCCTGCTACTTCGGTTTGTACACTCAGAGAGGTTGAATTTTCAATCACTAATACGGGTTTACCAGGCGCCGCTAAATCGCCCGCTACCGCTAATTTTTCAACCACCACGCCATTAAAAGGCGCTCTTACATTAGCGTAATGCAACTGCTCTTTGGCTTGATTTAAGCTCGATTTAGCTGCGGCCACATTTTGTTGCGCCACACTGTACTGCAAACGCATTTTGTCATACTGCTGTTTCGAGACCGACTCCTCTTTAAACAGTTTACTGAAACGATCAAAGTCTAACTTAGCATCTCTTAACCCCGCCAACGCTTGCTGATACGCCGCATTGGCTTGAGTAATTTGGCTTTTAATATCGGCCGAATCAATGCTAAACAGCAGATCACCCTGCTTAACCGTTTGACCGACCTGCACATCCAGCGCCTTAATGTAACCAATTAAACGTGAGGCAATACTCGCCTTCTGCTCCGGCACAACCGACCCCGGCACAACGGCCATTAAAGGGATCTCTCCTAAGCGCACCGTTTCGACCGTAACCGCCACCGTATTAATGGTTTGAGAGGCCGATGAAGTGGCCTCTTGTTCACTGGAACAACCTGATAGGCCTAATGATAGGGTTAATAAAAGTAAACCGACTTGTTTTGAAAAACGTCTCATAATTTTGCCCTTAAAAATATCTATTTTTTAGTCACTGCTCAGCGACACACTGTTTGGTTTGGACGACTCTACTCGCTGTAGTCGTTATTTATAACTGATCCAGCGTCATCGTACCGGTGACCAATCGTAACTTCGCTTTGTAAATATTGACATCAAACTCCGCCGAGACAAGCTCTGCCTTCGCTTTATCCAACTGCGTTTTACTCGCCAATACTTCCGTCATCGTGGCCACCCCCCCTTCATAGCGTTTTACGATTAGACCTTGCGCTTCGGTAGCATGTTCCACCGCCAATTTATCGGCTTGAACCTGCTTTAAAGCCACTTGCATTTTTTGCCAGTTAAGCAACACATCTAACCGAATTTTATTTTCTTGAGCCTTCACACTGGCACGTTTTTGCATCGCCTCGGCATTTGCCATATCGACCGAACTTTGTGTTACCCCAAAATCCAGAACATTCCAAGAGACCACGCCTGCGACGGTATATGAGCTGTTATCAAGACCTAAAGCATCATTATTCCACTCTTGTCGCATCATCACATTAAAGCTTGGATAGCTATCTGCCTTGGCAATACGCGCGTTATACAGAGACGAAGAGACCTCTTTACGTTTGGCCGCCAACTGAGGGTTAGACGTTAACGCCAAATTCAACAGTGCCTCGGCCGACTCTGCGGGTAACTTTAAATTTACACGCTCAGAGACATCCACCAGTTCATGCGTATCTTTGTTCATTAAAATTTTCAAGCGATCCAGAGCTATTTGCTCTTGACCCTTCGCCTCAAGTAACCCCGCCTCGGCCATCGACAAATGTACTTGCGCACTCAATAACTCTGAACGCACCACCACGCCCTCATTCACTAAATTACGCGTGGTTTTTACAAAAGCCTCTGCGGTACGTTTGGCTTGTTGCGCCACTTGAATATGCGCTCGCGCAGCGTGTATCGCCTCATACGCATGGTAAACGCTGTACGTTAAATATTGTTGCATGGCAATATCGCCCTGCTTAGCCGCTTGAATCATCGTTTGCGCTTGCGCTTCATAATGATCCATTTTGCCCCCGTTCCACACCGGCAAGTTCACATCAATACGAGTATTAAAATCGGTATACGCATCAGGGTTATTGAGGCGATCAAGTGAAAAATCATTCGCCGCCACACTCTGCTGTTGCAATTTCATCCCAAACGCCGTCAAGGCATTGGTGGTATTGGCTGCGGTTAACGAAAGATTTACCTGAGGCAAACGACTCGATTCAGCCTTATTCAAAGCCGACTTTGCCTGCTGAATACGCGCCGCACTCAACGCCATTTCGGGATTTTGAGCTAACGCCGTATTGACACACATTTTAAAATCCATCGACTCCGCCAGCGCACTCACCGGCAATGCCAGCAACGCGCCAGCAACAGATGCCCATGCCACAGAATTTAAAGAAAAAACTTTCAGTATTTTCATACGTTTTTAATCCCCTAAGATAACCATTCATTCTTACACTGCGTAACAGAAATAGCCCATCAATATTTTATATGAGGATATTATAGCGACTCTCGAAATATTAGCAAATTCTAATATTGATGGTTAAAAGGGTAGCGTCTCCATTTATTTGTTAGAAATACCATTCTATTTTTTATTAGGAGGATGCATTAATGATTTTTGGTTTTATGGCAATGAGATTGTTTTAATGCTAGTGCCTAAAGGAGTTCGCTTGTATTGAATTGGAGCTAAGTACCATCCATGTTTAAAAATATACTCAGGTCTATTTGATTTGAACTTAAAATTACCTAGTTCAAATAAATCCCAGTAATTTTCAATATACGTAAGAGGTAATTCTGTTTGACATGCTGGACATGGGCTATTGCAAATAATAGTATTACAATTATTTTCTGCTGTAATAATGCCTGTTGCGGCTTGAAGTACTTTTTTTCTTCCTTCGAGTAACCACTCACTAGGAAGAGTATTTTCTGTATATCCTTTCTACATATTGAGACCTTTGCACGAAAACAAGTTGAATGATGTCAATTTTCATACTTAATCTCAGAAGTTTTATTAAAATACATCATATCCCCAAACACCCATCAATGGACTAAAAATGGCTTGGAAAAACCTAACTCAAACCTTAACAACTGGTAGCCTTCATGACTCCAATGTGTTTGAAGAGCTCTTGACAGGTAACGAAAAAGTTCTCTATGCAGACAGTGCTTATAAAAGCCAGAAACACGACCAACTGTTAAAAAGAAAAAGCATTAAAAACCAACTACTGCACAGAGTTTACCGCAATACTCCGTTGAACGAGTCCCAAAAAAATGATAATCGATTTGCCAGTCAAGTGAGATATGTAGTTGAAAGAACCTTTGGTGTCCTCAAGCAATACTACGGATTGGGTCAAGCCAGATATATAGGGATAGAAAGAAATCAAGCTAGATGGAGTAGCTATACTAAGGAAAAATACCAACAAATCAACCGAAAGGCCGAATATTAGTCTAAACATGAGACACAAATTGAGATTAACTTAAAAAAATGCCTTATTTAATGATTGGGTGGGATTTTTAAGTGGCCGTGCAAAGGTCTCAATTAATTTTAAGATTATTATAGACCATTACATTTATTACAGAGAGGGGGGGGAAGAAATGTTCAATTTAAATTATTCCCCCCCTTGTTGAGGTTAAACCGTTATGCCATTAGAACAAGCTAAAGAACATCAAGTTAATGAGATTTGTGATCTCGTTAATTTAGCCTATCGAGGTGAAAAAGGCTGGACAACCGAACGCCAGCTTGTGCAAGGTAATCGCTGTACACCTAATGAGGTAAACGCCTACTTATCTAACCCAAATACACATCTAATGGTACTCATAAAAGACAATCAAATACAGGCGTGCATCTGCATTGAAAAAGCAGAGGATTGTGCCTATATTGGTTTTTTTTCTGTACACCCAAATACCCAAGGGCAAGGCGTTGGAAAGGCTGTTTTAACACAAGCCGAATGGTTTGCTAAAGAAGATTTAAACATCTCCAAAACGCTAATGATTGTTATCTCTCAACGAACAGAGCTTATTGAATATTATGAGCGTAGAGGGTATTGCAGGACAGGCAAGGCTCAAGATTACCCTGTTGACCTACAAGTGGGCGAGCCTTTTAATGCGGGATTGATGGTTGAATATTTGGAGAAAAACCTTAAATGTTAAATATAATTGGATTTACCGACATGAAAAAACAACGATGTGTGTTTTTAATAATCTTATTTTTTATGTTCTCTGGGCAAACGTTAGCAGGGATGACAGAGGCTGAAGTTGCTTTTGAGAAAGAAGACTATGAAACAGCTGAGAAAGAATATCGGGTTTTAGCGAATCAGGGGGTTGCTGAAGCACAGTTTTATTTAGGGGCTATGTATGAATATGGTAGCGGAGTTGCAAAGGACGAGCGTCAAGCAGTTGTTTGGTATACCAAAGCAGCGAATCAGGGGCTTGCTAAGGCACAGAACAATTTAGGGACTATGTATGGACGTGGTCGTGGCGTTGCAAAGGACGGGCATCAAGCCGTTAATTGGTATACCAAGGCGGCTAATCAGGAGTATGTTTCTGCACACTTAAATTTAGGGTATATGTATAGATACGGTTTCGGAGTTGTAAAGAATGTAAGCCAAGCAGTTGCTTGGTATACCAAAGCGGCTAATCAGAAAGATGCTTATGCACAGTTTAAGTTAGGGGCTATGTATGCGGGGGGTCTCGGTATTGCAAAGGATGAACGTCAAGCAGTTGCTTGGTATACCAAAGCAGCTAATCAGGGGTTTGCTGAGGCACAGATAAATTTAGGGAAAATGTATGCTATAGGCAGTGGAGTTGACTCTAATAAAAGAAAAGCCTATGAACTATGGCTTTTAGCGGCAGAACAAGGACACTCCAAAGCTCAAAATGATTTAGATATTCTTTGCAGTAAAAGCCCTAAGGTTTGTCAATAATTTTGGCTTTATTGCGTTGAGTTTATGACAACAGGGGGGTAGTTTTTTAAGAGGGTGTAAAAATAAATGTGTAAATGCTCATTGTCTATAATCTAAGAAAAGGATTAAATAATGAGTACATCAATGAATAAAGAAAAACTACAAGCACTTGCCAATGAACTGGCTAAAGAAGTAAAAACACCAGATGATCTAAGTCAATTAAGTGCAATGCTCACCAAAATGACCGTTGAAGCCGCTTTAAGGTCAGAGATGAACTTTCACCTTGGCTATGATAAACATCAACCTATAGAGCATAACAGTGGAAATAGTCGCAACGGCTATTCAACTAAAATTCTTAAAGGTGATCATGGTGAAATCGAACTTCAAACTCCCCGAGATCGAGACGGTACATTCCAGCCTCAGTGAGTTAAAAAACGTCAAATCTGTATCACAGAGATGGATGAACAGATTTTAGCCCTATACGCCAAAGGGATGAGTACCCGCGATATCACAGCAACATTTCAAGAAATGTATGGTGCAGAGATATCAGCAGGCCTAGTGTCTCAAGTAACCAACTCGGTTATGGAACAGGTAATTGAGTGGCAAAGTAGACCACTAGAAGCTGTTTATCCCATAGTCTACCTTGATTGTCTGGTTTTAAAAATCCGCCAAGACAAGCGTGTTATTAATAAATCAATCTGGAATGGCAACCCTATTTCGTACCTAGATGACATTTAAAGTAGTTTAATTTTGTCCAATCGCTTCTGCTCAAATTTCTCTGGTGGTAAATAACCATTGGTACTGTGTGGGCGCACATGGTTGT
>JAMOLY010000158.1 GCA_027068835.1 Thiomicrorhabdus sp.
GTATTCTAGTTTTTGATCTGTGCTAAAGGTTAGTCGAGATTTTCTAGCTTTCTTGGTCATGTTATATCCTATAAATATTAAGGTTATTATAGGCTATAGATCCCTACAGCTTTATTAGACCACTACAAAGGCTATTTTAGAAGGTAACGTTGACCGCGTTTGCCACATGGTTGGCTTTATCAATCGCTTGTTCAATAGAGTCTGCACGCGCCATGGCAACGCCCATTCTTCGGCGACCGTCAATGTCTGGTTTACCAAAGAGTCGTAATTGGGTGTCGGGCTGTGTTAGGGCTTGAGCTAGATTTGAAAAGTTGGTTTTGGTCGATTTACCTGTTGGTAGTATTACGCTGGAAGCGGAAGGGCCGTGTTGTTTAATATTGGGAATTGGCAAGCCTAATATGGCACGCGCATGGAGCGAAAATTCAGAAAGGTCTTGAGAGATTAAGGTCACCAATCCAGTGTCGTGAGGACGGGGTGAGACTTCGCTAAAGTAAACGCTGTCGCCCTTAATAAACAGCTCGACTCCAAAGAGTCCTCTTCCTGTTGAGCCACATAGATTATCGGTTATTTTTTTAGCAATCTCTTGCGACTGTTTGAGTGCTTGTTGGCTCATCACTTGGGGCTGCCAAGATTGACGGTAGTCGCCCTCTTCTTGGTGATGCCCAATTGGTTCACAAAAGGAGATACCTTGTTCATGGCGAATGGTGAGTAAGGTGATTTCGTAGTCAAAATCGACAAAGCCTTCAATAATCACACGTCCTTTTCCTGCGCGTCCTCCCTCTTGTGCATATTGCCAAGCGGGTTTAATGTCTTCCATAGTACGAACCACACTCTGGCCTTTTCCAGATGAACTCATAATAGGTTTGATAACGCAGGGCATTCCAATGCGCTCAATGGCGCCTGTAAAGTTTTCTAGGGTATCCGCAAATTTATAAGGAGAGGTGGCGATGCCAAGTTCCTCGGAGGCCAAGCGTCGAATGCCCTCTCGGTTCATTGTCAATTGAGTGGCACGTGCAGTTGGTATTATTTTGACACCCTCTTGTTCTAATTCGGCTAGGGTGTCGGTGGCGATGGCTTCAATTTCTGGCACAACCATGTGCGGTTTTTCACGTTCAATAATGTTTCTTAATGCATTACCATCAAGCATATCAATGACGTGACTTCGGTCTGCAACCTGCATGGCGGGTGCGTTTGAATAGCGGTCTACCGCAATGACCTCTACGCCAAATCGTTGCAGTTCAATGGCAACTTCTTTGCCTAATTCGCCCGCGCCACAGAGTAATACGCGTACCGCAGTGTCTGAAAATGGTGTACCAATGCTAGACATGGCATCTCCTTTGCTTATAAGTTTATTAACAAGTCTTTAACGCGTATTATACGGTGTTTTAAGACGATCGATTGAGAGTAAGAGGTAAATGCCATGTTAGAGTTAAGCAACCGTTTGTTAGAAAAAGATACAGATGCAAACGTATCGCCTTCGGTGGAGCGCTTTATGGATGTTGATCGCTCTCGTACTCAAAAAATGATTGATCGCTCTCCTTTTAAAATGGATTCGGATGCAACGAAATTGTTGCAATCGTTACAGGCACGCTTTTCTTCGGATGAGTCGATGCCACAGGATATTGAGGCAATGATTGAGGCGCAGGTGCAAATTCGTACTCAATCACTGTTTCGTCAAGCCAACTATGATGATTTAACCCATTTACCTAATCGTGCCTACTTTAACGCTACTTTGGAGGCACTGGTTATCGACGCGCAACAGAGTGAAGGGGAGTTTACCTTACTGTTTTTGGATTTGGATGGTTTTAAAAATATTAATGATTCTT
>JAMOLY010000159.1 GCA_027068835.1 Thiomicrorhabdus sp.
CTTAAAGCTGTCGTGATCCCAGTAATCGCGTCCATGTGGAATGGTAGCGCGAGAAAAGTAGAGCGCAAAGTCATTGACATCGGTGACCAGTTTCACGTCTTTGGGGTTGGTAATTTCGGCTTCATTAACGATTTTGAATGAGAGGGTGCTCATTTCAAATTGTCCATCGTAATTGTCTGCCACAAAGGGGGCGATGACATCTTCAATGGATTCTGGATGCACCAACGGTTGATCACCTTGTACGTTGACAATTAAGTCGTCGTTTTTTAAACCAAGTGTGTTGGCGGCGGCTGCAATTCGGTCTGTGCCGGATGCCGCTTCTACGGGAGTCATAATGACTTGGGCACCAAACTCTTCCACGACGTGTTTAATGCGTTCATCATCCGTTGCAATGTATACACCCTGCAAGCCTTTGGCTTTTGATATGCGTTCATAAACGTGCTGAATCATCGGTTTGCCATCAATGAGTTTGAGGGGTTTTCCGGGTAAACGTGAAGAGCCGTAGCGAGCGGGGATAAAAACGTAAGTGTTCATAGTGGTTCTCAGAAGAGGGGGGGGGGGAGAAAATTTTGAATTACATTCTTGAATAAAGGCCTCGTAGTAATTCAGGGGTTACTTTCTCTTTCCAGTCGGTACCATAAACATTCTCCCAAAGCGGGGCAAGACCCGATGCGGTGCGAATCATCTTATCCATATCGGCTTCGGAGAGGTCTTTGGTGATGCCTTTAGGCAGAGAGATGTTGTGTTTTTTCATCATCTCACGGAAGGTTTTAACGCCTTCTGGATAAAATTCATCCAGTACATCAAAGGCAATGCAGTTACCAATGCCGTGGTGGTAACCCATCACGTACGATAAACCGTAAGAGAGGGCGTGACACGCTCCAACTTGACTGTAAGCGATACTTTGTCCACCCATGTAAGAGGCCATCATCAGCTTTTCATCGGAATCGGGATGATCTTCTAAAAAAACTTGGTTGCATAGATCAAGCGATTTTTCACCAAAGGCACGGGCAAACTCATTAATATAAGTCCCGTTAAGCGCTTCGATATTATGAATGTAGCAGTCCATGCCCGTATAGAACCACTGATCTCTCGGTACGCCTTGTAGCAAATCAGGATCCATAATAATTTGATCGTACACGGTGTAGTCTGAATTCATGCCCAGTTTTTTATCGGGGCCTGTCAGTACCGTAGTGCGAGAGGCTTCCGCACCCGTACCAGAGATAGTGGGAATGCCCACATGATGTACGGCGGGGTTTTTGATTAAATCCCAACCTTGATACGAGGCGGAGCCACCTTCATTGGTCAGCATGAGGGCGACGGCTTTTCCTAGATCTAATGCGGATCCACCACCGAGCCCTACGACACTAACAGGGTTTTTCCATTCATTATTTTGAGAGGAAAATCGCTGTACTTTTAAGGTTAGTGCATCCACATAGGTGGTTTTAGGTTCATCGGTAACATCTAACCAGATAATCATGTCTTGTGATTGGGCAGGAATGCGCTCTGCTAACGGTTTATTTTTGTGTACTTGATCGACCAAAAATACCACAAAATCATTGGGTTTCTGGCGTTCATCGGCCAAAACATCGTCTAGTTGATCAAAGGAGCCGCGACCAAAAATCATTTTAGGCACGGTTTTAAAATTACGAAACTTCATAGAAATTCTCTTATTTTTTGAATACGTTAGCAAAGGCATTGATGCGAGATTGAATGTCCTCTTCTGTCCAAGACAGTTGAATTAACATGGAGACAGTACGGCTCATAATCGCATCGGATTTTGGCGTTTTAATCAGGGTGTAGTCTGGACGGTCTTCAATCAGTTCGATCGGCAGTTTGGCCGAGCTGGTCATGTTATGAATGTGAGTCCAGTTTTTAAGGTAGTGCCAGTTGTTGCCGTACCAATAAAAGACGGCGGGAACGCCTTCGTTACCAAGAGCAGAAACGACTTCTTTTGCACGTGCTTCTGTGGGTAAAAAGAGGCTTAAAAATCCTGCGTTGTCGCCCGCTTCGTCTGGCAACTCACGAAAGGTGATTTCTGGATACTGTGCTAACGCCTCTTTTAGGACTTTTTTGTTACGACGTTGGATTTCTAAAATGCGGGGAAGCTTTTTCCATTGCGCCACACCCACAGCGGCATTCATTTCAGAAATTCGAAAATTATTGCCCATAATGGGGTGACTTTCTGCACCACGATCCAGTCCGATATGATCGTGCCCGTGATCGGAGAACATGTGAGCATTGTTATAAATGGTGGTGTCGTTGGTGAGAACCGCCCCCCCTTCGCCACATGAGACGGTTTTTACCGAGTCAAATGAAAAACAGCCAACTTGTCCGATGGTGCCAAGCGCTTGTCCTTTGTAGGTTGCGCCCGTGGCCTGACACGCGTCTTCTAATAAAATAAGGTTGTGCTTGTCGCAAATGGCTTTGATCTCGTCCATTTTTCCCATGGAACCACACATGTGGACAAAGTTAATAGCCTTGGTGCGTGGCGTAATAACGGCTTCAATGCTTTCTGGCGATAGGGTTAAGGTTTCATCAATTTCAGCAAAAATAGGAATCGCCCCTGCAAACACCACGGCTTCTACGCTGGCCACAAAGGTAAAGGGCGGTACAATCACTTCATCGCCCGCGCCAATGCCTGCGGCCATTAACGCGGTGGTAAGTGCCGTGGTACCACTGGATACCAAGTGGCAGTGTTTGGCTTGGGTGGTGTCACAAATCAACTGTTCCAGTTCACGTGCTTTCCATACGTCATTGCGCATGCCGTCAAAGTTATAGCGAAAGGTAAAGCCTTTGTCCATGACTTCATTAACTTGTGTTTTTTCGGCATCATCAAAAATTTCAAAACCGGGCATGCGGTGCTCCTATTATTTGCTTGTATTTATTTTGATTCAATTAACGATTGAATCAAACGGCTGTGTTCTTTATATTGATTGGCTTGGGTTAAGCGTCCTGCACTGAAAATGCTGTGCAGTTCATGCAAGGCAATGTCAAAAACATTGTTGATGACAATGTAATCAAATTCATGGTAGTGCGATATTTCACTTTGTGCATCGGCCATTCGTCGTGCAATCACTTCTTCACTGTCTGTTCCGCGACCTTTTAGGCGATTTTGCAGTTCAGAAAGAGAGGGGGGGAGAATAAATATTGAAATGGCTTTTGGCATAACGGCTCTCACTTGCTGTGCGCCTTGCCAATCGATTTCTAAAATAACATCTTTGCCTTTTTTAAGTTGCGCTTCAACGGTTGTTCTTGAAGTGCCATAAAAGTTATCAAACACTTTGGCGTGCTCTAAAAAGTCACCGTCGGTAATTTTTTGCTCAAAGGCTTCCGTGTTTAAAAAGTGATAGTTTACGCCATCCTCTTCACCTGGACGAATCGGTCGAGTGGTGCTTGAAACAGAAACGACAATGTGACTGTCCAGTTGAATCAATTTATTCACTAAAGAGGTTTTTCCTGCGCCCGAAGGGGCGGAAACAATATACAGTGATCCTGACATGACGTTTCTCCTTTTGAATACGATAACCCAAATTCAAACTACATTTTTAATAGGGTTTAAACATTATTATCGCATTATTTTAACAGAGTATATTGTCATACTGCGCCATTTAACGTGGCTCCTTCGCTTTCAAAGTAGAAATGCCTGTCTTGCTCAGAACATTCTTAATTTTTTCATGGTTGTAATCCCATAGTTTCAGGTACATTAAAATCACAGTCACCCTCAACTTCAGCATAACCACCATACACTCCTCCACCTAAGGCATTATTATATTTAAGGTATCTTTTTACTCGGTCTTTGTTGTTATACAAAACATTTGTTACATAACTAGTTGCTTTAATATCTAATTCAATATTAAAGGCATTGGATAAGTAAAAATTACACGAAATTCGTTTATTCGTTATAATTTTCTGCCACTTAACCGCATTCTCAATCCCATCAGGGTCTTCGAGCATGAGTTTGATGTCCTCTCGCGGTTTGCATCAAAATCTGCTGGCGAATTTTAGTCGGGTATGTGGTGAAAATCGCACGCTCCACATCATCTCTAACGCCATTATCATTAGAATCAATTCCCACCAAGGTCGCGTTATTCTCCTCTGGCGTAGGTTCGGGCGGTAAACGAACGCCATCAATAATTAAGGTTGGAAACACACTAATGGTGATTTGGTCATGAACAGGGTCATCAAACTTGGCCTTTAACTCAAATACTAAATCGGTTTTTTCGGTTACGGTAGGGGCGGTAAACGCCAAGGTCGCACTGCGTTTATTGGCTATGGAAACGGGGGTTCCTGAAAACTGTTTCCAACGATATTTCTTCCCCCCCTCACGGGAATACACCTCAACTTGATCACCGCTTTCAACGTATAGGGTTTCCATAGAAATCAACGGATGATCCTGAAAAAAACACCCCGATAAAAGCGATAACATTACCCCTAAAATACTCAACTTAAAAAAAGCAGGCAAAATATTCAATAACGGTTTCATAAGTTTATCACCTTTTTTTTCAATATTTTTAAAAACAACTTAATTGATAAGTACGTTAACACAAAGCACTTAGGGAGGGAGGCAGAGGTTTGTTATATCCAAGCTATTTGGAAATGCGTAATGTTTGAGTTGGGCTGAGACGAAAAATAAGGCGTAGTTTGCAGTGAATGGCTAGTCATTTGCAATCACTGTAACGGAGTATTGTGGCTTTAGATGGAATCAAAAAACTGCATTTTCAAGTCGTTTGGGTATAAAAATCCATTACAATGCGTTTATGCATAAAGAAAGTATATTTTTAGTGGGCCCCATGGGGGCAGGAAAGTCCACCGTTGGACGTGTGTTAGCGGAGCGATTGGGTTATCAGTTTATGGACAGTGACCATGAAATTGAAGCCCGAACGGGGGCGAGTATTCCGATGATTTTTGATATTGAGGGCGAATCGGGTTTTCGAGAGCGAGAGGCGCAGGTGATTAACGAGTTGACACAGCGCATGGAGACCGTTCTTGCTACGGGCGGTGGGGTGGTCGAGCGTGAAGAAAATCGCCAACATTTACGGTCACGTGGTTTTGTGGTGTATCTTCAATCGCCAGTAGAGTATTTGATTCAGCGAACCAAGCATGATCGTAATCGCCCGCTTTTGCAAACGGGTAACCCTGCTCAGGTTTTAACTGATTTAATGGCACGACGTGAGCCATGGTACATTGAGATGGCCGATTTGGTGGTGGAGACGCAACAATTGTCGGTGCATCGCGTGGTTAAACAAATTGTGGATCGCTTGATGGCTGAAGGCATTGTTTGAACATTTTTATCCCCCCCCCTATATTTTTTGTTTTGTGTTTCTTTTATTTAATCCGAACCTGAAATTGAACGCTAAATTCGGGTGCGGGTGAGCCTCCAAAGGCAAAAACACCATTGGTCTCAATTTTTAAGCTTGCGACATTGGGGTCAAACGCACCAGTGGGGGTGTAGGTGTAATCACTAGGGGAATTTCGATGAGAGTAGCTTACCGTACCTAAACTGAGTCCAGAAATGGTTGTACCGTCGGAAAATGTGACCCCTGTTGTTACGTCGTATTCTACATTCACATCTAAATTATCAACAAGAATGACGGTATTGGCATCGGGCGATGCGGTGCCCGTGTTGCTTGTGGTAATGCGGTATTTAACGATTGCTCCTGGTATATGGTTTTTATTTGCGCCTGACCCATTGATCGGGTCTGAAATTAACGTTGCCTCTTTATCTACCGTAATAATGGTTTTATAAAACCAATCTATCGTATTGCCGTCATCTAACGAGTTACTGGGGTCAATGCGTTTTTGTGTGCTATGTGATCCCGAGGCATCAGACCATGAGACACTCACGTGGTCAATGGCTTTGGTTGCCCCAGAATTTAAATTAAAGTTCCAATGCGTACCTGCTGTGGAGGGTGCCAAGGTGATTAATTGCCCGCTTGCACCTTGTAAGGTTACGCCATTGTTAATGGTGTAGGTTTCGCCAGAAGTAAACGTCATGTTACTGTTTGGGGTTGTATTGGTTAATTGATTGACGGTAAAGCCATCGTTAAAGGTGACACCTGCGGAAGAAGCGTTTGTTTGGGTGAGGGTATCAAAGGCTTTGCCGTTGGTGGTGACCGCTTGCGCACCTGTGCCGTTTAAAATAATATTGGAATTGGTTGAAATTAAAGTATTGGTGCCTGTTCGAATATCAATGTCATTGGTGACGGTCACGGTGCTATTGCTGATATCAAGAGTTTTGAGCCCAGTATCATTCCCATCACCCAGTTGAAGCTCTCCGCCAATGTTTAGGTTAAACCCATTGGTGTTATAGGTTGCGCTTCGGGCAGGAAATCCATCACCGTTGATAAATAAACCTTTTCCTGCATTAAGGGTTATATCCCCTGTTTGTGTGACGTTTGTGTTGTTAAGGCTAAGAAAAATATGGCTGTCATACCCATTATTTAAGGGAGGAAAGGTTTGATTTAAACCAAAAAAACGCAGTGAGTAAAGGTTAACGGTGCTGTTATTGTCAAAGCTTAAAGGGTTATTGCCACTTAAAAACAAACTTTGGGTAGCTCCCTCTAAAGAGCCTGATCCAACGGTTAATTGGTTCTTTACTGCCATTCTGTTAGTGAGCGTAGTCGTATTGCCAGCCTGTCCTACAATTAAGTTCCCAAAGCCATTGCTCCAAGGTTGCGATAGGTTGGTGTAACCTAGCGTCCCTGTATTTGGCAAAATTAGGGTCGCATTATTGTAGTTAGTGCTGTCTAGCGTACCATCGGCAACAAAATCGCCATGAGCAGTAATGGTAGAAAAATTAGCTTCTAACTCTCCAATGTAGCCTGCGCTACTCTGAGCAAAAAGCCCGAAAATAGTTAGATCATAATTGCTTGTTGCATTGGTATCAACTTTTCCTGCCAAAACCACAAAGAACCCATTTGTTGTAAGAGGGTCTTGAAGTGTTAATGTTGATGTACTAGTCCCTGTGAAATCCAATTTAAGTAGATTAAAAAAGGGGCTTCCTGAAGACGTGACTTCTTGATCTTGTGTCCCGGCAAACAGAACGGAAGAGTTTGTTCTAGCAGTAAACGTGTCAAAATTTCGCCAATGACCAACAATTATAATATCGTATGTAAAGTCTGAAGTCGTTAAACCCGTTGTATCCAGTTCATTGGCGCCTGATTGGTTAAAAATAGTGAGGTTGTTTCGAATAGTCAACCTAGAATTATTGTTGAGTATGAGTTTTCCTGCTCGACTGCTGGAACTGTGGCCTATTTCAACATCGTTACAATTAATTATCGGTCCATTTGTTGTTACATGGCTTGTTTTTCCTGGGGAATTTCCTCTAATGATAAGCGTGTCACAGTTAATATCGCCAGAGACGATAAAGCTACTGTTACTGCTTGTGCTGTTCTCTGCTAACCATAAATCGGGGTAAATGGCGGCGGTAATATTGACGGTTTCGCCAGCGGGCGGGCTGTATTTGAATTGTGCATTGGAGAGCGTAGCACCAGCGGTAATAAAAGGCGTGCCACTTTTGTTCATGACCATTGTGCCTCCTGCAAGCGTACCTGTGCCTAACGTAATAATGTTTTTTACCACCGTTCCTCTGTTGGCTAAAATTGTAGTGGTTTGCCCAGCGACTGCGGCTGTGAGGTTATAAAAAGGGTTGTCCCACCAAGTAGTGATGTCATTGCGAATGGTGCCAGAGCCTGTAAAATTAACGGTACTGGTGTCGCGGTTAAAGGTGCCGTTGGTTACCTCCCAATCGCCGCTGACATTCATTGTGTTCGTGCCTAAGCCCAAGGTGCCATTGATTTCGACATGATGGGCGTTGATATTACCGCTTGGAGTATAGCTGTGACCAGTGGGAATGTAGAGTACGGTGTTCGTACCCTGCACGGTGAGATCACTGCCTGTTGTAGAGTATAGAATGTCTGTATCACTGTAATTTCCTACGGCATTGCTGATATCACCATTATCCAGAGGCGTTCCTCCTTCATCTTGTCGAGTAATAAGATGATTTGCATAAATATGCAGATCATTAATGCTTACAGGAGTTGAGGAGTAGAGCACAGTAACGGTTGTACCCACAACTGATCCATTATCGACATAGACCAGTAGCGGCATATAAGGGTCTGTGACGTTTACGGTAAAGGAGTAATTTCCAGAGCCATCCGTGAGGCTTGTACCCATACTGACCCCATCAATTACTAAATGTATGGATTGATCCGCAGATGTAATGGGTGTAATTCCTTCATCGCTGTAGAGCGTACCTGAAATTGTAATGGTAATCGCTTGTACTTGGCTACTGAGTAATAGAATCAAAAATCCAGATAACCCCCATTTAATTAGAAAATTTTTTCTGCTTCTCATTTTCTTATTGTCCTATCTGTTTTTAATTAAGTCTTGGTTAAGCCCTCATAGATTTGGGCATTAATCCATCGCCTTTTCTCTATTTCAAACGAACTTGGTAGGTAATCGTAAAGCTGGGGGTGCCGCCAAAGGCGAAGGTACCATTGGTTTTGATTTTTATCCCTGCAATATTCGGGTCAAATGACCCTGTTGGTGTATAGGTATAGCTGGTTGGGGTGCTACGATGAGAATAGGTTATTGCACCCAAAGTTACCCCAGAACTGGGAGTGCCATCGGTAAAGCTTATACCAGTGGTTACATCAAACTCTAAATTAGAGTCAATGACATCCAATACTACGACCGTACCGCTGTCAGGTGAATAACCACCTGTATTACGGGTGGTAATGCTGTATTCAATAATGGCACCCGGAATACGGTTTTTCCCCCCCCCTGTGCCATTAGTGGGATCGGAGATTAGAGTGGTATTTTTAGTCACTGTAATATTTGGTTGTGGAAACCAGTCAATTGTATTGCTGTCACGAGCAGTATTCGTTGGGTTGATCGGAGTTTGTGTACTGTGAGAACCCGACGCAT
>JAMOLY010000160.1 GCA_027068835.1 Thiomicrorhabdus sp.
GTTGGCCCTGCCCCCCCCCCTCTTTAATCTAACTCTAATCCTGCTTAAACAAGCTGGTCACTTTATTATTAGACGTTTCTTTCTCATGATTGTCACTGCGATCATCATCACGGTCTATTTTAAAGCGCAACGCATCCGCCAAATATTTTTTACGTGACCAAATTAATCCCCAGCGTGAGCCTCCGACCTGATCCCACAATAGCGCAGAGCGAATGCCCGCTAAGAGCAATGCTCTTATTTTATTGGCAGTACGGTTGTTTTGCAGATGGCCGTGTTGTCCGTTAACAATAATACGTGGATTCACTTGGCTAATATTTTCAGAATAGGCACGCGCAATGGAGGCGATGACATTATCGTGCTCTTGACCAAAATGTTCTTGCTGACTTTTGGCAACTTCTAATACTTGCGATACTTTTTGCATGGGCTCGCCAAGTTTCATGAGCTTTTTTTCTAAAATCATTAAACTTAAAACATAACGTGTCATTTCAAGGTTTCGGCTTTGTGTGGCTTCTTCTGAATTCATTTGATTTAGCAAGCTGTTTACGCCCACTTGAATATTCTCAAGTTTGCCCCCGTAAACATCCAATGTTTTTTTGGGGTTATCACAAAATAACGATTGAATACAGGTGTGGTAAGCCAATTCATCCGCTTTTCCTGTCGTGGCTAAATCATGCACCAGTTGTGCGGCTTGATAGATTCCTATTAACGCTAAGCTGCGATCTTCTTGGGTATATTCTGTCATGTCTAAGAAACCTTTAAGAGTGTAATTTGTAACGATGATTGCATCTATTTTACAACACAATTTTACAGTGAAGGCGCTGGTCAATAATTCCCCCCCCTAGGCAGTGGTCACCGTCATAAAAGACGATGGACTGTCCCGGCGCGATCGCCCATTGATTTTCATTAAATTGCACCAAAAGAGAGCCATTTTTTTCTTGTAAAATCTGACAAGGTTGTTCTTCTTGTCGATAACGTACCTTGGCTTTTAATGGTGTATGGAGGGGGGGGCAATTTCCTGAAACCCAGTCCAGTATATCGGCCACCAAGTAGCGATGCTGCAACAGCGGGTGTTGTTTGCCCTGTACCGCAATGAGTTCATTGGTGGCTAAATTTTTATCCGCCGCATACCAAGGATCATTGCCTGTACCGTGCCCACCGCCTACGCCCAACCCTTTGCGCTGCCCTAATGTGTGGTACATTAAGCCGTCGTGTTTACCAATGATATTTCCGTCGGGGTCAATAATGTTACCCGGTTGTGCAGGAATAAATTGCTGTAAAAAATCTTTAAACTTACGTTCACCAATAAAGCAAATGCCTGTACTGTCTTTTTTATTGTGGGTAATTAACCCCGCTTGTTCGGCCATTTTTCGCACCAATGGTTTTTCAAGCTCGCCCACGGGAAACAGCGTTTTTTGCAGTTGATGTTGTTGCAATGTGTACAAAAAATAACTCTGGTCTTTATTGCTGTCCATCCCCTTTAAAAGGTGACAAGTTCCGTCCCTGTCTCGCTGAATGCGGGCGTAATGCCCCGTGGCAATGTAATCCGCTCCCAGCGCTAAGGCGTGTTGCAAAAAGGCTTTAAACTTCACCTCTTTATTGCACAAAATATCGGGATTAGGGGTTCGGCCTGCTTTGTATTCGGCTAAAAAGTGTTCAAAGACATTATCCCAATATTCGCCTGAAAAATTTTCAATGTGTACGGGAATATCCAAGGCTTCGGCCACGTTAAAAACATCTTTTAAATCGTCTGCCGCAGGGCAATAATCGTCGGTATCATCGCCCTCCCAATTTTTCATAAACAGCCCTTCCACCTCATAACCTTGCTGTTTAAGGAGCAAAGCGGCTACGGAGGAATCTACACCGCCCGAAAGGCCAACAATGACTTTGGTGTTTGCGTTGTTTGTGTGACTCATAAAAAGGCTTACTCGAATAAAATAGGGGGTAATTGTGGCGTTATTTTAACAGCAATGATTGCCCAGGTTTTAACTCTTGTAACCCCCAGTCACCTATTTTGATTCGAACCAATCGCAATGTAGGAAAGCCCACCGCCGCAGTCATACGCCTTACCTGACGATTTTTACCTTCGGTAATGGTAAGTTCAATCCAATGAGTGGGAATGTTTTTTCGTTCTCGAATAGGGGGTGTTCGCTCCCACAACCATAGGGGGGGGGATATTTTTTTGGCTCGCGCGGGGCGGGTTAGCCCATCTTTAAGTTGCACTCCTTTTTGCAATCGTTGGATTGCCTCAGCCGTGATCTCTCCCTCCACTTGCGCTAAATAGGTTTTGGGCAGTTTATGTTTTGGATCGGCAATTTTATGTTGCAACTTGCCATCATCGGTTAACAGTAAAAGTCCTTCACTGTCACGGTCTAGCCGTCCTGCCGCATAAAAACCTTTGTGTTGAATGTAATCCGCCAAGGTTTCTCGTGTACTCGCCTGCGGGCTGGTGTCTGTAAACTGGCAGAGAACATTAAAAGGTTTGTTAAATAAGAGCAGGTTGCTCATAGATTTATCTCTTTTATAAATATTTTTGAGTGCAGTGCGTTAAAATAGCCGATATTTTAACATTTTTTGTAACTATTCAGCTTCTCTCTGAAGTTCGTTCGTTTAAGGAAATCCCATGTCTGAACAAGCTAAAATTATCTACACACTAACCGATGAAGCCCCTGCACTGGCCACCTATTCGCTCTTGCCAATTGTAAAAGCCTTTACTGCCGCGGCCGATGTGGCGGTTGAAACCCGTGATATTTCATTAGCTGGACGCATTATCGCCAATTTTTCGGATGTATTGCCTCCTGAGCAACAACAGAGTGATGCGCTTTCGGAGCTAGGCGAACTGGCAAAACAACCTGACGCAAACATTGTAAAATTGCCCAATATCAGTGCCTCAATTCCTCAGTTAGAGGCCGCCATTGCCGAGCTTCAAGCAAAAGGGTATGCCTTACCAAACTACCCCGCTAACCCAATAACAGACGAAGAAAAAGCCATTCAAGCGACCTACGCTAAAGTATTGGGCAGTGCCGTAAACCCAGTATTGCGAGAGGGAAACTCTGACCGTCGTGCGCCACCCTCGGTTAAAAATTACGCCAAGAAAAACCCTCACAGCATGGGGGCGTGGTCATCGGAATCTAAAACACACGTTACCAGCATGTCCGAAGGGGATTTTTATGGTTCTGAAAAATCCTTAACCCTACCCGAAGCCACTACGTTTACCATTGAGTTTACTGGAAAAGAGGGTGATGTTCAGGTATTAAAAACATCTGCGCCACTGCAAAAAGGCGAAATTATTGATGCGGCGGTAATGAGCCAAGCCGCCCTAAGAAACTTTTTAGAGCAAGCCATTGCCGAAGCAAAATCGCAGGGTATTTTATTTTCGATTCACATGAAAGCCACGATGATGAAAGTCTCTGACCCCATTATTTTTGGTCAAGCAGTTGAGGTCTTTTTTAAAGACGTATTTGAAAAACACGCCGAGACTTTTCAAGCATTGGATGTAAATGTTAAAAATGGCTTGGGCGATGTGTTTGCCAAAATCGCGACTTTAGATGATGCTAAAAAATCTGAAATTGAAGCGGATCTGCAAGCGGCATTTGAGCAACAACCCGATGTGGCAATGGTCGATTCTGACAAAGGCATTACCAATTTACATGTACCGAGTGATGTCATTATTGATGCCTCCATGCCCGCCATGATTCGTGCATCGGGTCAAATGTGGAACAAAGAGGGAAAGCAACAAGACACCTTAGCCGTGATTCCTGATCGTAGTTATGCAGGCGTGTTTCAAGAAACCATCCGTTTTTGTAATCATTACGGTGCGTTTGACCCAACCACCATGGGCTCTGTTCCCAATGTAGGGCTAATGGCGCAAAAAGCCGAAGAGTACGGTTCACACGATAAAACATTCCAAATAAGTACCGCTGGTACCGTTAAGGTTGTGGCTGAAAACGGAGACATTTTATTGGAGCAACACGTTGAACAAGGCGATATATTTCGTATGTGCCAAGTGAAAGATGCCTCGATTCAAGACTGGGTAAAACTCGCGGTAAATCGCGCACGCGCCACACAAAATCCCGCTATTTTTTGGTTAGACACGCACCGCGCACACGACCATCAAATGATTGAAAAAGTTAATCATTACCTGTTAGACCATGACACCACAGGGCTTGAAATTCACATCATGTCACCAGAAGAAGCTACTCGTTTTACGCTGCGCCACATTAAAGACGGCAAAGACGTTATTTCGGTGACGGGTAATGTATTGCGTGATTATTTAACCGATTTGTTTCCCATCTTAGAGCTGGGAACTTCCGCCAAAATGCTCTCCATTGTACCGCTGATGAACGGCGGTGGACTGTTTGAAACAGGTGCGGGCGGCTCCGCGCCTAAGCATGTGCAACAACTGCAAACGGAAAATCATCTGCGCTGGGATTCGTTAGGCGAATTTTTAGCCCTAGCTGTCTCGCTAGAGCATCTATCCAGTACCTTTGGTATGCCGAAAGCACAAGTGTTAGCAAAGACATTGGACGCAGGAACGGCCAAGTTTTTAGAAGAGGATAAATCTCCTTCACGTAAAGTTGGCGAGTTAGACAACCGAGGCAGTCATTTTTATTTGGCGATGTATTGGGCGCAAGCACTGGCAAACCAAAATGACGATGCCGAACTCAAAGCACGTTTTACTCCCGTAGCCAAAGCATTGGCCGCACAAGAGAGCAAAATTGTTTCGGAGCTAAATGGTGAACAAGGGCGCTCTGTGGAGTTAGGCGGTTACTACCAGCTTAACGCACAATTCGTCGCAGACATTATGCGACCTAGCACGACATTAAATACGATTATTGATAAAATTTAGAGCGTTTTGATTTGCAATTAGCTCTTTTTTGAGAGAGAGGGGGGGAGAAAAATTTGAAAAGATAACGTTCAAATTTTTCTCCCCTTCTTTCTTGAACCGAAATTCATAGAACAAAAAACTGTAGTGAAAAATCAAGCAATATACGAACAGCAATAATCGGCAATATTATTCACTTTAATGTTAAATTTAGCGTTTGCAGGTACATTAAAACTGGTGCCATTGGGAATGGCTTTCCATTCGGTTTCACCTGGCAACAATACTTCAACATCCCCTGTTAGCATCTCCATGTTTTCTGCCTGATCGGTTCCAAATTCATAGTCACCTGGCATCATAATACCTAATGTTTTTTTAGTTCCATCGGCAAACAACACGGTACGGCTGGTGACTTTTCCATCAAAATAAACAGAGGCTTTTTTTACAATCGTTACATTTTCAAACTGAGACATCATCGTTCCTTTTTTAAATTGACCTAACATTTTTGCCGAATTATAGCGTAAGTTTTATGAACGTACATGGTTTTCACCAATAAACTCAATTTGGTAGCCATCAGGGTCTTCGGCAAATGCAATAATCGTATTACCCGCATTCATGGGTCCCGCTTCTCGAATAATTTTACCCCCCCCTGCCTTAATGGCATCCGCCGTTGCATACACATCGGGGACTTCAATCGCAATATGGCCATACCCTGTACCAAGCTCATACGACGCCACTCCCCAATTATAGGTCAGCTCCAAGACGGTATTTGATTCTTCGTCTCCGTACCCTAAAAATGCCAGTGTAAATTCTCCTTTAGGGTACTCTTTTTGGCGAATCAGTGTCATTCCCAACACTTGAGTATAGAATTGAATGGATTTTTCTAAATTACCCACTCGTAACATCGTATGTAATAAACGCATTATTTTCTCCTTATTTTTATTTAACCTAATTTATTTAACCCAACGATATGCAATAACAAACGATACTGCAACCGCCAGCGCACTTAAACCATAACTTAACTCTGCGCCACCCAATGACCAAGCATATCCCGCCATTAACATTCCCAAAGCGCCACCCAATCCATGACTGGATGCGGCAAAAATGGCTTGACCTTTACCGTGATGTTTGCCCTTAAAATAGTCGTCAATTAAATGTATCGCAGCGGCATGAAACAATCCAAAACTGGCGGCGTGTAATAACTGAGCCAACAACATCCACCCCAAATAATCGGCTAAATATGCATTCATGCCCCAACGTATAATGGTTAAAAACAGACTCAATAAAATTAAAAAACGGATGGAATAGGTTTTAAAAATCAAACTCATCCAGTAAAACACCGCCACTTCGGCAATGACTCCTAACGCCCAAAGCCAAGCAATGGTCGTTTTTCCATACCCTAGCCCACTCAAATGAATGGTAAAAAAGGCATAATACACACCGTGCGACAACTGCATTAAAAAGCTCACCACCAACAAACTCAACACAGCAGGTTGCTGAACAATAAGCATAAAACCATCGGACAAATGCGGGAGGTGTGTGCGCTTTTTATCTTTCAGTAAAAAGGTACTAAGCCATACCACAGCCAATAACAACAATAGATCAAACGGTAACCAAGCGATCGAAAAATGCTCAATTTGCCATCCTATCAACAACACTGAGGCGATAAAGCCAATGGAACCCCACAGACGAATTTTACCATAACGGTGCTTTTCATCGCCTAAACAGCCAAATGTGTAAGATTCAAATTGTGGCAGCGAAGCATGCCAAAAAAAGCTAAAAAAGAGAAGGGTTAAAAACAGTCCCCAGAACGAGTCAAACCATAATAATCCTAAGCCAAAGAATAGTGCCAGTCCTGTCGCCAAGCGCACCCAACGCATCGACAAGCCCGAGCGATCCGCCAGCCACCCCCAAAGATTAGGCGCAATGACTTTGGTGGCAAGCAATATTGCCAAAAGTTGACCTATCTCAATGGCGCTTAACCCAAGCGACTGAAAATACAAACCGATGTAAGGAAGCAACGCCCCCAAAACACTAAAATAGAGAAAGTAATGCAATGAAAGTCGTGGAAAAACAGATGGGCTGAGACTCAAAAAATGCCCCCCCCCCTAAATTAGAATCACAAGAGCGCTGTGCAAAAGTTTATGACTGTGCTAAATCCATGATCGGAGCAACCACGTCACCGTTTTGAGCACGGTTACGCATAAAGTGGTCCAATAAAACAATCGCCATTTTGGCCTCGGCAATCGGCGTGGCACGAATTCCCACACAAGGGTCGTGTCGGCCTTTGGTTACCATGTCCACCGCTTCGCCTTGCGTATTGATGCTTTTACCTGGAGTCATAATGCTTGAGGTTGGCTTAAGCGCAATGTGCGCCACAATGTCTTGCCCTGTTGAAATCCCTCCTAAGATACCGCCTGCATGGTTGGATGTAAATCCTTCGGGTGTCATTTCATCACGATGTTCAGTGCCTTTTTGAGCAGCAACGGCAAAGCCATCGCCAATTTCTACGCCTTTCACTGCGTTAATGCTCATTAATGCATGGGCTAAATCGGCATCTAAACGATCAAACACTGGCTCACCTAACCCAACGGGGACATTTTTAGCAATCACGGTGATTTTAGCGCCTACAGAATTTTTTTGCTTAAGCAGCTCATCCATATACACACGAATTTCTTCTTGCTTGGCTTTATCGGGGCAAAAGTAGACATTGTCGTTATCAAACGGCCAAGTCACATTCTCAACCTTAATCGGCCCTAATTGCGACAAGTAGCCTTTAACTTCCATCCCTAAACGGTCTTTTAAATATTTTTTAGCAATGGCTCCTGCCGCCACACGCATCGCGGTTTCACGCGCGGATGAACGTCCTCCTCCTCGATAATCCCTAAAACCATATTTTTGAGTGTAGGTGTAGTCGGCATGTGACGGACGAAATGTTTCGGCAACCTTGGAGTAATCTGCCGAACGTTGATCTTTATTAAAGATCAGTAACCCAATGGGGGTTCCCGTGGTTTTACCTTCAAACACACCTGATAAAATTTGCACCTCATCGTCTTCACGACGCGCGGTTGCATGTTTAGACGTACCAGGTTTGCGGCGATCCAATTCAATTTGAATGTCTAACTCACTCAACTCCAAGCCTGGCGGACAACCGTCTACAATACAGCCTAGTGCGATTCCGTGACTTTCACCAAAGGTGGTGACTCTAAAATTTTGCCCTATTGTATTGCCCGACATAATTCTACTTCTCTAAAATTGGTTATAATCCGAGCATTTTACCCTAATCCTCAGATAAAAATGCACCAAAACAAAGGAGAAGCGATGCGCTGGCGACATCCAAACCCATTTATTTTACAACACACAGTGCTTGAAGAAGAGATTGACCATCTCAACCATGTTAATAATAAAGTTTATCTTGAATGGATGGAGCACATCGCTTGGCAACACAGCCTTTCGGTTGGGATTGATGCTGAAAAAATAAAATCCTTAGGAAAGGTAATGGTTATTGCTCGGCATGAAATGAACTTTCATGCGGGGTGTTTTTTGGATGAAACATTGCATATTGGCACTTGGGTTACTCGCCCTTTAAGCTCTAAAAAACGTGAACGTTTTTATCAAGTGATTCGTGAAGAAGATGGTAAAACGGTATTTACCGCAAAAACACTCTGGGTTTGCGTTAACTTAAGCGACCATAAATCGACCGCTATTCCACAAGCCTTAATCACGCCTTATCAAACGCAGAATGATAAACGCTCTTCTCGCATTGAACCAAAGACGAATACCAAATTTTAGGCAATAAAAAACCCCGCTCAATCCAAAGATTAAGCGAGGTTTAAAGTATGGTGCGCCCGAAGGGAGTCGAACCCCTAACCGCTCGGTTCGTAGCCGAGTACTCTATCCAGTTGAGCTACGGGCGCTTTGTTGTGTGGCGTATTATATAGGCTTTACAAGTTAATATAAGATTAATTTTCTCTTTTTTAAACTGCTCTTCATCATTTTTTCTAAATTCCCCGAGTACGCTATAAAATCGTGCATTTTTATATCTCGATTTGACGTTTATATTTTCTCATTAACCTACCTGATACTGATAAAATGGCGTGTTCAAATAAAATTTTTGGTCAAAAGGACCCTTTTCATGTCAGATGCTATGATTATCAACATCACCCTTAATAATGTTCAAGAGATGGTTATCCAAAACTCAAAACGTCTCCCCGTACTTATCCATTTTTGGTCGCCCGTTAATGAAGCCAGCCAACAAGCGAATGCTCGGTTAGAAACCTTGGCGCAAGAGATGGCGGGCGAATTTATTTTAGCGAAAGTAAATGTTGATCAACAATCTGACATTGCCGAAAAATTTTCAAACCCCACCCCTCCCTACTATAAACTGATTAAAGACGCAGACATTGTGACCGAAGCGGGAGGACTGCAAACTGAAGAGGCGTACCGCACCCTGCTTAAAGAACACATTGTGGATGAGCCATCTGAAAAGCTGAGAAAAGAAGCCGCTCAAGCGTTTGCCGAAGGAGAGTTTGATTTGGCATTACAACGCTTAAGCGAAGCGGCTCAGGAGAATCCAAATAACATTAAAATTCATTTAGATTTGGTGCAACTTTACCTGCATACCGACCAACTTAAAGAAGCCAAAGAGCTGTTTTCTCAACTGCCGAGTGATGCACAAAAAGAGCCTCATGGACGTTATATCAAAGGCGTTTTGTTTTTTACTGAGCAGATGCAGCAAGCGCCTGAAATCGCTCAAATACAAGCCACATTAGCCGACAACCCAAAAGAAGGTGCGTCACTCTTTTACCTAAGTACTTACTTAATTTTAAACGGGCAAGTTGAGCCTGCTTTTCAAACCCTATTACAACTGTTTACGGTTGATCGAACTTACCAAGGAGACCTTCCTAAACAGACGCTTTTGCAAGCATTTGATATGTTTTCAGCGTCTCAACCAGAGTTAGTGGCTAAATACCGTCGCACCTTTCAAAGTTTGTTAAACTAATAGAAACCTTTGCCCGACTCCCCAAATAGAAATGCGAATTAGAGTGCAAGCAATTGATGTGCATAGTAAACTCAAAAAAGACAATACGTTGCAACGCATGTTTGGAAAAACAGAGAAATGAGAATTAAAAAATGAGCAATGCTTCTTTCCCTAACTTAGAAAAAGTGCTGTGTTTAGGCGTGGCGGGTAATTTTGCAGGGCATTTAGAGCAGGCGGGAGAAACGCCCGATTTTGTTCACGTGAAAACCCTTAATGCCACTGCACCTAAAGGGCTGTTTCCTTATTACATTCCAAATCACTCTGGTTTTTTGGGGCAAAACCCACTCTCATCCACACACATAAAATACCCCGAATACTTAGCCGACAACGCACATTTACAAGCCGAGCCTGAAGTTTGCGTGCTGTTTAACGTTAGTTATCGAAACAACCTCATTACCACCTTAACACCCGAAAAATTTGCGGCGTTTAATGACTGCTCCATTCGTAAACCTGGGGCCAAAAAAATCAGTGAAAAGAAAAACTGGGGCGCAGAAACCAAAGGCATTTCAGAGCAATTTATTGCACTGGATCAATTTGATGAAGGAGGCGAACTCGATGCTTTTAACATCGCCTCTTTTTTAAAGCGCGATGGAAAAATTCATGCCTATGGCAAAGACAGCTCCGTGTGTACCTACTCCTATTTTCACCAGCAACTGACTGATTGGATGATTGATAAACTCAATACACAAGAAGATTTTGGCCCATTAGAAGACTTAAGAGCGCACATTAAAACGGCCAACTACCCTCAACAAATACTGATAAGCTTAGGCGCAACCACTTATACCAAATTTGGTGAAACCGTATTTTTACAAGCAGGAGATGAGCTATTCTTTTATGTTTATGACAGCACACAAAACAGTGCTGAAAGCATTTTAGAGCATGCTGTACAGGCTAATAAAAATATCCCCCCCCCTATCAACAGCTCCGTATTACACCAAAAGATCATCTAACCCTTATGACATCTGATCATTCAAATCATTCCATCGTAGAACAACAGGTTCGACAATGGTTAGAGCAAGTCGTTATTGGATTAAACCTCTGCCCATTTGCCTCACAACCCTATCAAGCACAACAAATTCGTTTTTCGGTCAGTAACAGTCAAACCGCGGAAGCACTGCTCATGGAACTGGCAACCGAATTGACGTTACTGGCAACCAAACCTACCCGTGAGATTGAAACAACTCTATTGATTACCCCCAAGATGCTAACGGCATTTGATGAGTACAATCAGTTTCTAAACCATGTGGATGCATTGCTTGAACAAATGAACTATCAGGGAGTTTTTCAGGTCGCCAGTTTTCACCCTGATTACCAGTTTGCAGGCACTCTACCAGAAGAGGCAGAAAACCTAACCAATCGTTCGCCCTATCCAATCTTGCACCTAATTCGAGAAGCCAGTTTAGAGCGCGTACTGAAGCACTACCCTAACCCTGAAAACATTCCTGACACAAATATCAAACGCGTATCCAACTTAACGGAACAAGAGAAACAAACATTGTTTCCTTACTTATTCGCGCCACATTAAACATGTTAAACAGAATAGAAGAGACCTGTGTAATTTTAAACATAAAAAAAGCCCAATTTTGGGCTTTTAACATACACACCTAAATGATGTGTTACATCGCGTTTAAACTATTAAAGAAAATATCAATCATGCCGCTTGGCAATAAACCCAGTACCAACAATAGGATTGCAATACTGCTAATACCAATGGTTAGGCTACCATTAACTGGCTCAAGCCTTGAGGTATCTTCTGGTTTATCAAAGTACATGGCTTTAATTACTTTTAGGTAATAGAAGGCACTGATTACCGCAGCAATGACCGCTAACACTGCTAACCATAAGAAGCCTGCTTGAACCACTTCTTCAATGACCAATAATTTTGCCCAAAAGCCGACAAACGGTGGAACACCTGCCATGGAAAACATAATCATCAAAATCATAAATGCTAACCAAGGATTACGAGCATTAAGCCCTTTAAAATCAGAAATCAGATCAAACTCTTTACCCGTTCTTGATAGGGCGGCAATAATACCAAACCCTGCCACACCCGTAATGGCATAAATCACAACATAGAACATGGAGGATGCATACCCATCAGGGGTTGCGGCAATAACTCCTAAAAGTAGGAACCCCATATGCCCAATACCTGAGTAAGCCAGCATACGCTTTAAGTTGTCTTGAACAATGGCAACCACCGCACCCACAATTAATGATAAAACCGATAGCATAATAATTAACGACTGCCAGTCATTCAATAAACCCGGCATCGCTTCTGCCAGTAAACGGTACAACATAGCAAAGGCGGCAATTTTAGGTGCGGTTGCAAGAAACATCGTAACGGCCGTTGGTGAACCATGATAAACATCGGGCACCCACATGTGAAAAGGCACGGCACCAAGTTTAAAGGCAAGCCCGATCACGACAAAAACGACACCAAACGATAAGACCATGCTGTTTACTTCACCCGAAGCAATGACGTTTGCAATTTCTGGGAAGGTAATCGAACCTGTTGCACCGTAAACCATGGATAGACCATACAACAACATACCTGTTGCTAAAGCACCTAGTACAAAGTATTTAAGTGCGGCTTCTAGCCCTTGAGCTGAGTCTTTACGCATGGCAACCATGGCATAAATCGCTAATGACATAATTTCTAGCCCAAGATACATGGTAATCATGTTGTGCGCCGAAATCATGACGAACATCCCTAATACACCAAATAATCCCAGTACAAAAAACTCGCCACTGAAAAATTTATGCTGAACTAAATACTCTCTTGCAAAGAAAAAGACCCCAAAAGAGACCGCAAGTGTAAAGAGTTTTAAAACATCCGCAAAACCATCACGGACAAAACTGCCATCAAAGGTAATAATTTGTGTGGTTGTAAAACTTGTAATAATTAAGAAACCAACAAAAATCAAACTGATTTGAGTTGCATAATAAGTTGCAAATTTAAAACGTTTTGCCCAGAACGTATCCGCAATCAAAATAAACGAAATAAGTGCTAAAAGCACCATTTCTGGGATCGCTGGTGCAAATGATGGCATAACAAAGTTCATATGGTTAACTCACCTATTCCTAATTACAGTTTAGAAGTTGTTGCTTGAACAAGTAGGTTCGCAACGGATGTATTCATGACTTCAATCAGTGGGCTTGGGAATACACCCAGTCCAATAATGAAGACGGCTAGCGTGGCCATTAAGGCAAATTCACGCTTATTCAAATCTTGAAGTTTTTCAACATTGTCATTGGTAATGGGGCCAAAAAATACGCGTTTGACCATCCATAAAGTATAAGCCGCTCCAATAATCAATGTTAAGGCTGCTAAGGTTCCGTACCAGATATTGGCTTTAAATGAACTTAAGATAACCATAAACTCACCTACAAACCCTGATGTACCTGGTAGACCTACATTCGCCATTGCAAAAAGAACGGCAAACATGGTGAACCATGGCATTTTATTCACCACACCACTGTAGGCTGAAATTTCACGCGTATGCATTCGGTCGTACAATACACCAATGGCAAGGAACATCGCACCAGAGATAAAGCCGTGCGAAATCATTTGAACCATTGCACCTTCCATACCCAGCTGTGCACCTTGCATAGACCCTGTCGAGTCAATAATGTCGTAAACAACAAACATCCCTAGTGTTACAAACCCCATATGTGAAATAGAGGAGTAAGCCACCAGTTTTTTCATGTCTGATTGTGCTAACGCAACAATACCGATGTATACAATTGCAATTAACGAAAGCCCAATCACCAGCCAATCTAATGTCATCGACGCATCAGGTGTAATAGGCAAACTAAAGCGAACAAAACCATAGCCCCCCATTTTAAGCATAATAGCGGCAAGTACAATAGAACCTGCGGTAGGTGCTTCAACGTGCGCGTCGGGTAACCAAGTGTGCACGGGAAACATGGGAATTTTGACCGCAAATGCTGCCAAGAAAGCCAAGAAAATAAAAATTTGTGCCGTCATTCCAAGGTGCATGCCTTGGAAGTCTAAAATAGAGAAGCTTCCTGATTCTGAATACATATAGATAAATGCAACCAGCATGAAAACCGACCCTAAGAAGGTATATAAGAAAAACTTTAAGGTGGCATAAACACGCTTAGGTCCACCCCATTTACCAATGACGATAAACATTGGAATCAACAGAGCTTCCCAGAACACATAAAATAAGATTGAATCTAGAGCGGCAAAAACACCGACCATGATGCCGCCCATAATAAGGAAGGCACCCATATACTGTTCAACACGTTCTTTAATCACATCCCAAGCTGAGACAATCACTAAAACTTGTGTAAATGTCGTTAACAAGATTAATGGCATTGAAAGTCCATCAATCCCAAGGTGATAATTGACATTGAACATTGGAATCCATGGTACATTTTCAACAAACTGCATAGATGCCGTTGTGGTATCAAACCCTGTCCAGAGTGGAATAGAGAGAATAAATGTTAACCCAACAGTGAACAGTGACAACCATTTTGCTAATGTCGGATTATTGCGCCCTGCAAAGAGCACGAGTAAACCACCGACAATTGGAAGCCAAATTAATGTGCTTAAAATTGGAAAGCCTGTAAGCATGAAGTCCATTTCCTTATATCTTGTTCTTAATTACCAAAGAGCCCAAACCAGCATTGCCAGTAAGCCAAAAATCATTGCAAATGCATAGTGATACATATAACCCGTTTGAGTTAAGCGCAATGCTTGTCCCATATCTTCAATTGCCGTAAAGGTTCTTGTGACCATTCCTGTATCAATCAATTTAATATCAACTGCTTTGTTAAAGAAATGACTCAGTTTACGACTACCATCAACAAAAACAATCTCATTCAAACGATCAAACCCATAAGCACTGTCCAGTACATAGAATCCTCGTGGACACATTTTTTTCAGTTTAACGGGTAAGCTGGGTACTTTAATGTACATCAACCATGCAAGGAACACCCCTGATAACGCTAAGATAACGGGCAGTGTCGTAAAGGCATCTAACACCAGTTGCAATGCACCTTGGAAATAATTGTTATACACCGATAAGGCTACATCATTTTGAGGCAATATTTGAATAGCACTGCCAAAATACTCACCACTCAACATTGGTGCAATCATGGGCCAGCCCATTATCGCGGACGGAATTGCAAGTAAAATTAACGGCAACGTAACCACCCAAGGTGACTCTTTAATTTTATGCGTTTTAACGTACTCACTCTCTTTGCCGTGAAAGACTAAGAAGAACATACGGAAACTATAGAACGCGGTTACAAAGACCCCTGTCATAAGAAGAACATAGGCAAAATTGGAACCAACTCGTTCAGATGCATCTAACGACAGTAAAATACTGTCTTTTGAGAAGAACCCAGAGAACCCTGGAAAACCAATCAAAGCAAGTGAACCAATCAACATCGCAGCATAAGTGATTGGCATGTATTTATACAAGCCCCCCATTTCTCTAATATTTTGTTTATGGTGCATCGCAATAATGACCGAACCAGCGGCTAAGAATAACAACGCTTTAAAGAAGCCGTGCGTTAATACATGGAACATACCTGCCGCATAGGCGGATGCCCCCATTGCCGCAATCATAAAGCCGAGCTGAGATAGGGTTGAATAAGCGATAACACGTTTGATATCATCTTGTATCAGGCCAAGTAACCCCATCAGAAATGCCGTAGAAGCTCCAACAATGAGAATAACACTTAGTGCGGTTTCTGACATTTCAAATGCTGGCGATAAACGCGCTATCATAAAGACACCCGCTGTCACCATTGTGGCCGCATGAATCAAGGCTGAAATAGGCGTTGGACCTTCCATGGATTCAGGAAGCCAAACATGCAATGGCATTTGAGCTGATTTACCCATCGCACCCACAAAAAGTAAAATCAACATCAATGTAATCATTGACCATTCGACACCTGGAATGATCTCAATCATGACATCGCCATTCGCTGAAAGTTGTGCGAAAAACTCATTGTAATCCATGGTGTTGAAGTAGACAAAAACCAGTGCAATTCCTAAAATGAAACCAAAGTCACCTACACGGTTGACTAAAAAGGCTTTAAAGTTGGCTTGAATGGCCGACTCACGCTTCATGTAGAAACCAATCAATAGATAAGACACCAGCCCTACCGCTTCCCAACCAAAGAACAATTGTAGAAAGTTATTCGCCATCACCAATGAGAGCATTGAAAAAGTAAATAAAGAGATATAACTAAAGAACCGTTGGAAGTAAGGATCGTCATCCGCATAATCTTCATCATGGCTCATGTACCCTACGGTATAAATATGAACCATTAGAGAGACAAATGTCACCAGTAGCATCATCGTGGCGGAAAGTTCATCAATCATAAAACCAATTTCAAAACGTATCCCGTCACTGACCATCCATGTATAAAGGCTGGCGTTATACGCTTCTGAAGTATTTAAAACAAACTGATTAAAGACATAAGCCGAAAGCACCATGGAAACCGTTACCCCTAAAATGGTAACCGCTTGTGCGCCCTTACGCCCAATCTGCCTGCCTAATAATCCCGCAATCGCGGCACCTATTAAAGGAGAAACAAGAATTAAAGTTAAAATCGTATGTAACATTAATCAACTACCCCTTAAGTGTGCCAAGATCATCAACATTGATGCTCTTACGTTTACGGAAAACCAATACAATAATTGCTAAACCAATGGCGGCTTCAGCCGCCGCCACGGTTAAAATAAAGAAGACAAAAATCTGCCCCGTTACATCGTTATGGAAGTGCGAAAAAGCCACTAGATTGGTATTAACCGCCAAGAGTAGCAGTTCAATTGCCATCAACAGTACAATCACATTTTTTCTATTTAAGAAAATACCCGCCATACTGATAATAAAAAGTATTGCGCCAAAAATCAGATAGTCCGATAGAGCAATCATTTGTCTTCCTCCTCTTTTGGCTTAATCGGTTCTTCAAATTCTGACTTCATTTTGACCATTTTAAAGCGGTCTGAAGCCTGTGTTTTCACCTGTTTATCAATGTCTTGATAGAGTACTTCACCCGTTGGTCGGCGGCGTAATGACAGTGCAATTGCAGCCACAATACCTAGTAATAACAGCACAGCGGCTAAAATAAAGGCATACGCATGAACGGTGTATAACTGAAGCCCTATCGCTTTGGTGTTACTGTAATCTGCTGGGTGCATAACAGGAGCACCAGTAACTTCTAAACCAAAATTTTCAGGCCCGAGTACCATATACATCATTGCCGCAATCGATAGCACGACCATTGTTCCAATGGGTAGATACTGTGTAAACCCCTCTTTTATAATAGATAAATTAATATCCAACATCATGACTACGAATAGAAACAGCACCATAACAGCACCAACATAAACCAGAATAAGCACCAAGCCTAAAAACTCTGCCTGTGCGGTAATCCAAACACCTGCCGTTGCAATAAAAGCCAGAACAAGCCATAAAGCCGCTTTTACAGGATCTTTGATGGTAATCATCATCACACCAGAAATGCATGCAACGCCAGCCAAAAAATAAAATATAAATAGTTCAAATGTCATATTAATTCACTTTCTATTATCGAAACTTTGCATCAACAGCACGATCGGCAGCAATCTGCTCTTCGTGTTTGTCGCCAAAGGCCAGTAATTTATCTTTAGTTTGAATATGAGGTCCGCGTTCTTGGAAATCATATTCGAAGACTCTTGTTTCAACAATGGCATCCACGGGGCATGCTTCTTCGCAAAAACCACAATAAATGCACTTAAACATGTCAATGTCATATTGCGTGGTTCTTCTTGAACCATCATCACGCTCTTCTGACTCAATGGTAATGGCATTAGCAGGACAAACCGCTTCGCATAATTTACAAGCAATGCAACGCTCTTCACCATTTTCGTAACGTCGTAATGCATGGTGCCCACGAAACCTTGGCGAAATAGGGGTTTTCTCTTCAGGATAACGCACTGTTATTTTCTTTTTAAAGAAGTACTTACCCGTGACACTGAGACCCTTAAATAGTTCGGTTAGGCCCCATGTTTTGATTTGATGTTTTAAAAATTTACCCATGTTACCCTCTAAATTAATTAAACCAAGGACCAAAACTGAAGTACTTCATTGCTCCCACAACAAATACCCAAAGAATCGTCAACGGAATGAGAACCTTCCAACCAAGACGCATTAATTGGTCATAACGGTATCTAGGGAAAGTAGCACGCAGCCATAAAAATATAAACAGTAATAATGAGACTTTAAAAGCAAGCCAACCTAGCTGAGGTACCCATGAGAACATGGTTTCTAGGAACGGAATCCCCTCAAAAGGTGATAACCAACCTCCAAGAAACATAATGGCTGTCATGAAAGAGATCAAAATCATCATCGCGTATTCCGCTAACATGAAGACCCCGAATGTCATTCCTGAGTAATCAACATGGAAACCCGCAACAATTTCTGCCTCCCCTTCAATTACGTCAAACGGGGTACGGTTGGTCTCTGCCAAACCTGATATAAAGTACACAAAGAACATAGGCAGTAATGGCAATAAATACCAGTTCAACATACCGCCTTGTTGGCCGTTGACAATATCCGTTAAGTTCATGCTTCCTGCGATCATTAGAACGGTAACTAACGCAAAGCCCATTGCAATTTCATAAGATATTTTTTGTGCTGAACCACGTAATGCCCCTAAGAAAGCATATTTGGAGTTAGAAGCCCACCCAGCCACAATCGTTCCGTAAACAATAATAGAGGTAACCGCTAAGATATACAGCAATCCTGCATTAACGTCTGCAACCACCATGCCATCGGCAAAAGGAATCACCGCCCAAGCGGCTACCGCAGGTGCTAACGCTAAGATTGGCGCAATAATAAAAAGGTATTTATTTGCTTGATCTGGAAAAATAACCTCTTTGGTCATCAACTTTAACGCATCCGCAATCGGTTGTAACAGTCCTAATGGACCCACACGGTTAGGCCCCATTCGAACCTGCATAAAACCAATCACTTTACGCTCAGCATAGGTTAACCAAGCCACCACCAACATAATCGGCAGAACCACGACAACCGTTTGAATAACTAATGTAATAAGAATGGCTAACCATTCAAATAAAAAGGTTGATAAAAAAGCTTGTAGTGCATCAAACATCAATATTATCCTCTACCCATAGTGGCAACATCTGCATCAGGTGTCGCTTGTAAAGATGGCGCTCTACGAACCAAAGCATCCACAGCATAAGGTGAGACAAGCTCAACTGTTGAATCGTTATTTTTAGGTAATTGGCACGTAACGGAGCTTAAATCAATCTGTATCACTTGATTATCAAGCACTTCTCGTAACACCTCATTTGAGTGCGTATACTCAAAGTCCTCTAAATCAAACATATTACCCAGCACACGGAAAATCTTCCAAGCGGCCTTCGAATCCCCTTTAGGATCTACCGACATTTTAAATGACTGTTTAAGACCCGTTGCATTGACAAACGTACCCGCAGTTTCAGCAAAGGCCGCGATGGGAAGCAATACATCCGCATACTCACGCTGAATTTCACTCTCAAACGCAGTCAAATTCACAACAAAATTTGCATTTTTCATTGCAGATAGGGCTTTTTCGCCCGCTGTAAAGTCTAATTCAGGCTCAATATTAAGGTTAATATAAGCCTTTAAATTAGAAGAGAGCATCTCAGAACTGTTCTTACCTGCTTTAGGTAAGAAATTAACCAAGTGCGCACCGACTTCGTTAGCAGCCATTGGTAAAATATTTAAGTTTGCAGAGGTATTCGCTGAAATCAGGGCGGCTAATACCTGTATGGTAGAAAAGTCTGGGTGCATATGACTGATTTGCCCCACCATAATACTCGCCGATTTAGCGCTGCATAAGCATTGGGCAATTTTTTGTTGAGACTCTGTTACTGTAATTTCATTCAACCAGTTCGGACTAATATTCCCAGAAATATCGAGCACTGCTTTTGTGATACCAGCCAATTCAGAAACCATTCCTTGAGCAGTATCGGCATGCTCTACCTTAAAGTTAAACTCCAACATATCAGGATTTACAACAATGGCTTTTGCACCATTTGAAACAACCGCTTTACGTATACGGTGATTTAAAATAGGCAACTCTTTTCGAAGATAAGAACCAATAATTAACACAACATCAGCCTCTTCAACTGAAACAATCTCTTGTGTTAGCAAAGGGGTATGAAAACCAGTTTTATCAAGCGAAAAATCTGTTTGACGATGACGGAAATCAATGTGCTCAATTCCTAAACCTCGAGCCAATTTTTGTAACAAGTATAACTCTTCAAGCGTTGAGTTAGCCGAAGCAAGCACCCCAATCTCTTTCGTTGAGCTAAGAACGTCTTGTAAACCTTCAACCGTTACTTTTAATGCCGTTTCCCAATCAACAACAACCCACTGGCCATTTTCTTTTACCATCGGCTGAGTTAAGCGATCTTCAGAGTTTAACCCTTCATAAGCAAAACGGTCACGATCCGAAAGCCAAACTTCATTAATGGATTCATTTGTACGAGGAACAACACGCTTTACTTGGCCATTCTTAGAGTGGATTGAAACATTAGAGCCCATGCTATCATGCGCAGAGATAGATGCATGTGCTTTAAGCTCCCAAGCACGCGCGGTATATCGAAACGGTTTCGAGGTAAGCGCACCAACGGGACAGAGATCAATCATATTGCCAGACATTTCAGAGGTTATCGACTTTTCAATATAAGTACCAATTGACATCCACTCACTACGTCCTGTCGAACCTAACTCTTTCATTCCTGCGACTTCCTGACCAAAACGAACACAACGCGTACAATGAATACAACGCGTCATATCGGTTTTAATCAAAGAACCAGCATCACGATCACTGACAACACGCTTTCCCTCTGAATAACGAGAAATATCATCGCCGTAATCCATGGCAACGTCTTGTAATTCACACTCCCCACCTTGATCACAAATAGGACAGTCCAGAGGGTGATTAATTAACAAAAATTCCATCACCGATTTTTGTGCCGCAATTGCTTTGGCAGACTTGGTGTGAACTTTCATTCCATCTGTTACAGGCGTTGCACAAGCAGGAAGCGCTTTCCAAGCACCTTCGACCTCAACAAGGCACATACGGCAGTTTGCAGCAATGGATAATTTTTTGTGGTAACAAAAACGGGGAATCGATATTTGAGCATCATCTGCGACATCAATTAACATGTCGCCTTCATGTGCTTCAACAATTTGTCCGTTTATCTCAACTTTTACCATAATTTTTTAACCTAAGTTTTCTAATTGGCTTAATTTTTAATTACAAGGGCTTATTTATCAACTAAGTACGGTCGTAAATACTGCATCCATGCTCAATATAGTGAACAAATTCATGCTCATAATGTTCTAACGCACTGGTCAATGCAATCGTCGCCGCATCGCCTAAACCACAGATAACATTCCCCATGATTTTTCCAGAAACATCTTTAAGAGCATCAATGTCTTCAGGGCGACCTTGACCTGATCTAATACGTTTTACCACACGATACAACCAACCCGTACCCTCACGGCACGGAGAACATTGTCCACAAGACTCATCCCAATAAAAATGACTTAGGTTTTCAATGACCTTAACAATATCCGTTTGATCATCCATGATGATGATAGAACCTGCGCCTAAAAAAGAACCCGCTTTCGCAATGGAATCATAATCCATGTTCATGCCCATAGCGGCTTCAGCTGGCAATATCGCTGTCGAAGCGCCACCAGGAATGACCGCCTTAAGCTGACGACCTTTCCAAATTCCACCCGCCAATTCTAAAACCTCTTTAAAAGGCGTTCCCATTCTTACTTCAAAATTTCCTGGGTTATTGACATGGCCAGAAACAGAGTAGCACTTTGTACCCCCTGCATTTGCAACCCCTAACTCATCAAACCACTCACCACCTTTTGCCAAAATCATTGGAATAGAGGCTAAGGTCTCCGTATTATTAATCGTCGTCGGTCTGCCATAAAGTCCATAACTTGCGGGAAAAGGAGGCTTAAAACGAGGCTGGCCTTTTTTCCCTTCAATGGATTCAATTAATGCCGTCTCTTCACCACAAATATAAGCACCTGCACCTAAGTGCGCATACAAATCAAAATCATAACCAGAGCCTAAAATATTCTTTCCTAACAGCCCCGCTTCACGAGCTTGGTTAATCGCATTAGTAAAGCGCTTATAAGGCTCCCAAAACTCACCACGGATATAGTTATAACCTGCCGATGCACCAATTACATACCCAGCAATCATCATCCCTTCAACCAGTGCATGAGGATTGTAACGTAAAATATCTCGATCTTTAAACGTACCTGGTTCACCTTCATCAGAGTTACAAACGATGTATTTTTGACCCGGTGCAAAACGGTTCATAAAACTCCACTTTAACCCTGTCGGAAAACCGGCTCCGCCACGACCACGGATATTAGAAGTTTTCACCTCTTCAATAATTTCCATTGGCTCTAGATCACCTGAAAGAACTTTTTTCCAAACTTCATAGCCGCCATTCGCAATATAAACATCAATATCCCACGAATTATCCAAATGGTTTAGACGGAAGCAATTCTCATTTTGTATCGTCATGCTCTACTCCATACCGTCTAGAATTTTATCAAGCGATGCTTCCGTAAGATCTTCATAATAGACCTTACCTACCTGCATCATTGGTGCACCACCACAAGAACCTAAGCACTCTACTTTTTTAATTGAAAAACGACCGTCTTGGGTAATTTCTCCAGGCTTAACCTGTAATTTTTTTTCTAGGTACTCAATAACTTCTTCACTTCCTCGCAACATGCAAGAAATACTGGTACAGACACAAAGGTTAAACTTTCCAACGGGCTGATGTTCATAATTAGAATAGAACGTCGCAACTTCATACACAGAAATAGGCGGAATGTCTAAATACTTTGCAATTTGATCCATTAAGTCCGTGGTTAAATGCCCGCCATTTACCTCTTGAACAATACGTAAAGCCGCCATGGTTGCAGACTGTTTTTGATCGTCAGGATAATTAGCGATCCAACGATCAATACGCGCTTTCACATCACCCTGAATAATGTTTGCTGCACTGTTTACTGTCGAACTCATCGATCCACCTCTCCAAAAACAATATCTTGCGTACCGATAATTGCAACCACATCGGCAATCATGTGCCCTCTGACCATTTCATCCAAAGAAGCTAAGTGTGCGAACCCTGGCGCTCTTACCTTCATTCGGTATGGCTTATTTGCACCATCGGAAACCATATAAATTCCAAACTCTCCCTTAGGATGCTCCACCGCAGTATAAGCTTCACCCGCAGGAACAGAATACCCTTCCGAAAACAGTTTAAAGTGATGAATCAAGGCTTCCATATTAGATTTAACATCTTCGCGGCTTGGAGGTGCAACTTTATGATCATCCGACATAACGGGACCATCATTCACCTTAAGCCAATCCACGCACTGTTTAATAATTTTATTCGATTCACGCATTTCAGCAATTCGAACCAAATATCGATCATAACAATCACCCGTTTTACCAACAGGAATATCAAATTCTAATTTGTCATACACTTCATAAGGTTGCTTTCGACGTAAATCCCATTCAATACCCGATCCACGCAACATAGGCCCAGTAAAACCAAGTTGTAACGCTCTTTCGGGTGAAACAATTCCAATATCAACCGTCCGCTGCTTCCAAATACGATTATCCGTTAACAGGGTCTCATACTCATCAATATAATTAGGGAAACGCTCAGTAAAGGCTTCAATAAAGTCAAGCAAAGAGCCTTCACGGTTTTCATTTAATTTTTTAAGCTTATCACCAGAGTGCCATTTTGACTCTAAATTTTTAGCCATCGTATCAGGTAGGTCGCGATAAACACCACCAGGACGATAATAAGCCGCATGCATACGAGCACCAGAGACCGCTTCATAACAATCCATTAAATCTTCACGCTCTCTAAAAGCGTATAAGAAAACAGTCATTGCACCAATATCTAAAGCATGCGCACCTAACCACATCAAATGATTTAAAACACGCGTGATCTCATCAAACATGACTCGAATATATTGCGCTCTCTCAGGTACTTCAACACCCAACATCTTTTCAATGCCCATGACATAAGCATGTTCATTACTCATCATCGATACATAATCCAGACGATCCATGTATCCAATAGACTGATTATATGTTTTGTACTCAATAAGCTTTTCAGTGCCTCGATGTAGCAACCCAATATGAGGATCAGAGCGCATAATCGTCTCACCATCTAACTCCAATACAAGGCGTAATACACCATGTGCAGAAGGATGCTGAGGGCCAAAGTTAAGGGTATAGTTACGAATTTCAGGCATTTCTTATTCCTAATTACACGTTTTCAGGTGACTGTTTACGAATCACTTTTGGAACATTGACTCTATTTTCAATGGTGACAGGCTCATACACAACTCGACCTTTATCGACGTCATAGCGCATTTCAACATGCCCTGTTAATGGAAAATCCTTTCTTAGTGGGTGCCCAATAAAACCATAATCGGTCAATATTCGACGAAGATCGGGATGACCTTTAAATAAGATACCAAATAAATCAAACGCTTCACGCTCAAACCAGTTGGCGCAATTCCAAATATCAATCACACTATCCACAACAGGCATCGAGGTTAATTCGGGGTAAATTTTGACGCGCACTCGTAAGTTATGCTGAACGGAAAGAAGGTGATAAACAACCGCAAAACGCCTCTCCATATCTAACGCATCATCCGAGGTCTCTTCAAAGTCAAATACGCCCCGACTGAATCCTTGGTTTGCTGCAGTCATCGTCTCCCAATTTGCTTGGCCAAAATCTAAATAATCCACGCCACAAAGGTCAATGAGTTGCTCAAAACCTAGTGAATTTTTAAGTACTTGAAAAGCATTCAATGCAGCAGAGGGAGAAATCTCAATGGTAAGTTCATCAAAACGAACCTCAGAGGTAATCACATCTTCGCCAAGCGCGTCAGCAATACTGTTTTGTAAATTTAATACGGATTGTTTCATAATTAAAACTACTCTATCGCTCTATAAGGTTAACGTGCAATGGTATTCGTACGCTTAATTTTATTTTGTAACTGAATAATCCCATACAACAATGCTTCAGCGGTTGGTGGACAACCAGGAACATACACATCAACGGGAACAATGCGGTCACAACCACGAACGACGGAATATGAATAATGGTAATACCCCCCACCATTTGCACAAGAACCCATTGAGATCACCCAACGAGGCTCCGCCATTTGGTCATAAACCTTACGAAGTGCAGGAGCCATCTTGTTAACCAGCGTGCCTGCAACCACCATAACATCCGACTGCCTAGGGCTTGGACGAAAAATAATCCCAAAACGATCCAAATCATAACGTGACGCTCCCGCGTGCATCATCTCTACCGCACAACAAGCCAAGCCAAAGGTCATCGGCCAAAGTGAACCCGTACGCGCCCAGTTAATCAGCTTATCCGCTGACGTGGTAACAACACCTTCTTTTAAAACGCCTTCTACTCCCATTCAAGCGCTCCTTTTCTCCACTCATAAATAAAACCAACCACTAACAGCAATAAAAACACACCCATTGCAAGCAAACCAAACGTACCAATTTCATCAAGCGAAACCGCCCAAGGGAATAAGAATGCAATTTCTAAATCAAAAATAATAAACAGAATGGCTACGAGATAAAAACGCACATCAAACTTCATACGTGAATCTTCAAATGCTTCAAATCCGCACTCATAAGGAGAGTTTTTTTCAGCATCAGGCTTTTGCGGCCCTAATAAATATCCAATTAAAATTGGACCGATACCAAACAGTGCGCCTAGCACAACAAAAACCAGGACGGGAAGATAGTTTTCTAGCATGGGTGTTGACCTCGTCTAGCATTTAAATATAACCGCTATAAAACAACGGATTTGAATATGGTGCCGATGGCCGGAGTCGAACCGGCACAGCTTGCGCCACTACCCCCTCAAGGTAGCGTGTCTACCAATTTCACCACATCGGCATAATTAAATAGCTTCCTACTCAAACAAGTAAGAAACTTAAATAAATTAGTTAATCAATTAGGCACTACGGGAACATCAGGGTTTTCAATGACCTTACTTTCAACCGCTTCTTTAGCCACACTCTGATACCCTTTTGCCTGCTGACTTGCCAAATAAGCCAACGTCAAACTGGTCACAAAAAATAAGGTTGCAACTACAGCTGTGACCCTAGACAAGAATGTTGCCGTACCGCCACTACCAAAAACAGACTGGGATGAACCTCCACCACCAAAATTTGCACCCGCATCCGCACCTTTACCATGCTGTAACAACACCAGCGTAATCAATAAAAATGCAATAATAATATGCACTGTTAAAATAATTTCAAACATTAAACTTCCGCCGCCTTACAAATTGCAATAAAATCATCTGCATCAAGCGATGCACCACCAATTAAGCCACCATCAATATCAGGCTGACCAAACAACTCTTTTGCGTTACCTGGCTTAACACTACCACCATATTGAATAATGATATTTTCAGCCACCACCGCATCTAACTGAGCCAACTTTGCACGAATAAATGCATGCACATCCTGAGCTTGCGCTGGAGAAGCCGTCACGCCCGTACCAATCGCCCAAACTGGCTCATAAGCAATTACTACCGCTTTAAAGGCCGCAATACCCACCAAACTCAACACCGCATCTAACTGTTCAGAAATCACAGATTCCATCACACCAGATTCTCTTTCTTGGAGCGTCTCACCAACACATAAAATTGGAGTGATACCCGCTTCAAGTGCCACACGTACTTTATTTGCCACTTCAGCATTGGTTTCACCATAAATGGCTCGACGCTCCGAATGCCCCAAAATCACATAACGACATCCAAGATCTTTTAGCATCGAAGCAGAACCTTCACCCGTAAAAGCACCTTGATGTGGCTCTTCAGCCATATTTTGAGCGCCTATCGAAATCGTGTCTGTCGATAAACTACGCAACGTATAGTCAATATAAAGTGACGGTGGGCAAATAGCCACATCAACACCTTTTAGCTCTCCTGACTTGGAATTTAGCCCTGTAACTAGGTTCAAAACAAAGGCTTTCGAACCATGCATTTTCCAATTACCAGCAACAAATGGTTTTCTCATTGATATTCTCCGACACAAAAGTTCCACAATATTAGCGGTTTATTTCTAGAAAAACAATATTGAAATTTCAAGAAAATTCTGATTTAACCAAATTAACTAACTCAATCGCGACTTCCTCAACTAATTCTGCACTTTCTCCCTCAACCATCACCCTAATTAACGGCTCGGTTCCAGAAGCACGAATCAAAATACGCCCCTTATCGCCCATTTTTTCTTCCAAATAAACAACACGCTCATTCAGTCGTTTATTCTCATCCAACCCTAACGCACTCTCAACAAGGACGTTCTTAAGAACTTGAGGGTACATAACCAGAGACTCACTAAGCTCTGTCAAATTTTTTCCTGAATCAACGACCACCGACAGTACTTGCAACGCAGCAACAATGCCATCACCTGTCGTTGTCTTATCTAAACACAAAACATGACCAGAAGGTTCAGCACCATAGCACAAGCCATTCTTAACCAACGATTCCATCACATAACGGTCACCCACAGACGTGCGATGCAACTGCACTCCCTGCTCTCTTAAAGCATTCTCTAACCCTAGGTTACTCATTACCGTGCCAGACACAGCTGACACGGCTTTCGCACAGGCTGTCGCAAGAATGTAAAGAATCGCATCACCGTCTAATACTTGACCCATTCCATCCACCATCATGACCCGATCACCATCCCCATCAAACGCAATCCCCAAGTCCGCGGAATGACTTACAACAGCCTCTTGCAACGAATCTAAATGCGTTGCTCCACAATCTTGGTTGATATTCAAACCATCGGGTTCCGCACCAATCGTAATGACCTCAGCCCCCAGCTCAGAAAAAACACTGGGAGCAACATGATAAGTGGCGCCATGCGCACAATCCAAAACAATCTTTAAACCACCCAGCTTCTTTTTTGCCGAATAGGTGCTTTTACAAAACTCAATATAACGCCCCGCAGCATCATCAATCCTTCTTGCCTTTCCGAGCTCTCCTGACGAAACAATCTCAAGCGATTGCTCAAAAGTGCCCTCAATCGCTAACTCAATTTCATCAGTAATTTTTCTCCCCTTAGCGGAAAAGAATTTAATTCCATTATCATAGTGCGGGTTGTGAGAGGCGCTGATAACAATTCCAGCATCGGCATGAAAAGTCTGTGTTAAATACGCCACGGCTGGGGTTGGCATCGGCCCCAAAAGTAACACATCAATTCCCGCGGCAATAAACCCTGATTCCAGCGCCGATTCAAACATATAGCCAGAAATTCGAGTATCCTTACCAATCATCACACAAGATTCACCACGATCCTTCATGACCTTCCCTGTCGCCCACCCTAACTTTAAAACCTGATCGGGGCTGATCATCCCTTTACCAACACGGTCACGAATTCCATCGGTTCCAAAATATTTTTTTTTCATTCTTGTTTTAACCTTACATTTGTTACATTAAACACTTCATCACCCTTAACGCATCGACCGTCTCTTTAACATCATGAACTCGAACAATATCAACCCCCTTCAATGCCGCCAGTACAGCCGCCACAATACTACCATTTGCACGGTCATGCAGCACAGTACTGCTTAATATTTCTGAGATCATTCGCTTTTTTGACACCCCTGCCAGAATAGGATACTTTAAAGCCGTTAACGAATCCAACCCTTGAAACAAAATTTTATTATGCGCTAACGCCTTACCAAACCCAAACCCAGGGTCTAAAATAATTTTATCTGTTGCAACACCAGCCCTTTCACAACAACTTGCTCGTGCCAACAAAAAATCTCGAACTTCAGACAGAACATCACCATAAGCGGGCGAATCTTGCATCGTTTCAAAAGCACCTTGTTTATGCATTAAACAAACAGAAACCCCTGAATTTACCACAACATCCATCGCACCATCCGCATACAAAGCATTCACATCGTTAACGATTTTAGCGCCAACAGCAATGGCCTCCTGCATCACCTCAGGCTTATAGGTATCAATCGAAATAACGATATCAAAACGTGCTGCAATCCACTCAATAACAGGAACAACTCGCTCCAACTCTTCTGATAACGAAACAGGCACAGCACCAGGACGCGTTGACTCACCGCCAACATCAATAATATCCACACCCCCCGCCTGAAACTTAACCACTTGCGCCTCAACGGCCTCTGGTGTTACAAAGCGCCCACCGTCCGAAAAAGAGTCAGGGGTCACATTTAGAATACCCATCACAACAGGCATACCGTCCTGCTGTGATTTACACTCGATAAACTCCTGAATACTAAACATCTACTGCCTTTACAAAAAAAAACCCCGAATAAACGGGGTTTACTTTATGAGGCCTTTGCACGAGAGGAGCGCGAGAGAAGAAAGAAATAAAACTTGACTGATTGAGACGAAAACCACAAGGAATAGCCAGCTATTCGCAAGGTTTTCAACGAAAATCAGGCATATTTTAGCCTTTTTTATCCGTGCATCCTTTCGTGCAAAGGTCTCTTTATATTTAAACCTAAACTTTAGTGAAGCTTTGGCTCACCTTGCTCTGAAGCAGAGTCACCACTCATATCGTCCGAAACAGCATCATCCAGCACCGCATCTTTTGATGTTTTTTCCGTACTCTCTCCAGAAGAAGCGTCAGAATCTTTCCCATCAGACTCCCCCCAATCTTTAGGCTTTCCAGGTGGAAGACCCTCCATAATATTTTTAATTTGAGCCGCATCAATGGTCTCAAACTCCATTAAGGTATCCGTCATAATCTCTAACTTATCCGCATGCTCAATTAAAATCTCTTGAGCACGCTTATAGTTACGATCAATCAATTTTCGCATTTCCGCATCAATTAAACGAGAAATCTCTTCCGATACATTTGCATTTCGAGAGTGCCCCATAAAACCAGCCTTCTCTTCATCCTCATACATTAACGGCCCAAGAGCTTCCGACAAGCCCCACTTCGTAACCATGTTGCGTGCAATACTGGTTGCCCGCTCAATATCATTACTGGCTCCCGTGGTAACCAAATCTGCACCATAAATTTGCTCCTCTGCAATACGACCACCATACAGACTCGACAATTGGCTTTCCAGCTTTTGCTTACTGTAACTGTAAACATCTTCTTCAGGTAGATACATCGTCACACCTAAAGCACGTCCACGAGGCATAATACTGACTTTATAGACAGGGTCATGCTCAGGCACCAAGTACCCTACAATCGCATGACCCGCCTCATGATAAGCCGTCATTCGACGCTCTTTTTCGCTCATGATCATACTCTTGCGCTCAACGCCCATCAGTATTTTATCTTTCGCTTGTTCAAAATGCTTTTGAGTCACTAACTTATCATTATTTCTTGCCGCAAACAGCGCCGCTTCGTTCACCAAGTTGGCCAAATCAGCCCCAGAAAAACCAGGCGTTCCACGAGCAATATAAGCAGGTTTCACATCCTCTGATAAAGGAACCTTACGCATATGCACTTTTAAAATTTGCTCACGCCCTTTAATATCAGGCAAACCAACCGACACTTGGCGATCAAAACGTCCAGGACGCAACAGTGCAGAATCCAATACATCAGCACGGTTTGTTGCGGCAATGACAATCACGCCCTCATTTCCTTCAAACCCGTCCATCTCAACTAAAAGCTGATTCAACGTTTGCTCTCGCTCATCATTTCCACCACCGCCCATTCCTGAACCACGACTGCGACCCACCGCATCAATTTCATCAATAAAAATAATACAAGGCGCATGCGCCTTTGCCTGCTCAAACATATCTCTTACACGAGAGGCACCCACCCCAACAAACATCTCCACAAAATCAGAACCCGAGATCGTAAAGAAAGGCACCTTCGCCTCCCCCGCAATCGCCTTCGCCAAAAGGGTTTTACCCGTCCCCGGAGGGCCTACCATTAACACGCCACGAGGAATATTCCCCCCCAAGCTTTGATACTTTCCAGGGTCTTTTAAAAAATCAACAATTTCACCCACTTCCTGCTTCGCTTCATCCGCGCCCGCAACATCATCCAACGTGACCTTAATTTGCTCATCCGTCAACATTTTGGCTTTACTCTTACCAAAAGACATAGGGCCACCCTTGCCGCCCATTCCACCGCCCATCGACTTCATAAAGAAGATCCAAACACCAATCAATAACAGCATTGGAAACCAAGAAATAAAGATCTGCATTAAAATACTTTGCTTTTCAGGAGGCTTAGCGCTTACCTTTACTCGATTATCCAGTAAATCACCCATCAATCCTGGATCACCAGGACTATAAGTCGTAAAGGCTTTTCCATCCACATAAACCCCACGGATGGTCGGTCCTTCAATCGAAACCTGACTGACTTGCCCTTGATGAATTTGATCAATAAAGTCGGAATAATCAACACGACTTGTTGGCGTACTGCCCTGCCCACTAAAGTGATTAAACACTGACATCAGCACCATCGCCGCAACTGCCCAAATCAACATATTCTTTAACATATCATTATTCATTGGCTACCCTTAACCATTTGTTAACCTAAAAATACAAGCCGATTACTTTAACACAATTCTTCATAAAAATATCTTATGCCCGAAAAATTCTCAATACCACTTTGTCAGATTTTACCTCGTGCCAATAGGTATATTTCCCTACTCCTTGCCCGTGAAGCATCAGGTTTTCGAGTAATGACTTTTTTATATTTTGACTTTAATGTGGCTAACAGTTGATCATAACCCTCGCCCTGAAACACCTTCATCAGCAAGTCACCATTTTTTTTCAAAACTTGATCCGCCAAATCAACACACAACTCAACCAAATACATAGCACGAGGAATATCCACCCCCTTATTACCACTCATATTAGGTGCCATATCAGACATAACCACATCCACATCTCGACCATCAAGTGAGGAGAGTAAATGATCGTAAACCTCCTCCTCTCTAAAATCACCTTGAATAAAGGTAACACCAGCAAAGGGTTCTACAGGCAAAATATCCAGTGCAAACACCTCACCCTTTGCCCCCACCTTATGAGTCGTCCACTGCGACCAACCTCCTGGCGCCGCACCTAAATCAACAACACACATGCCCGATTTAAACAAAGCATCCTTCTTATCAATCTCTTGAAGCTTATAGACAGCACGTGAACGCCACCCCTCTTGCTTTGCTTTTTGCACATAAGGGTCATTAAAATGCTCTTTTAACCACCCATCACTCGATTTACTTCTCGCCATAATAAAATTTCTACTACAATATATGAACTATCTTAATAAGAATCATAACGGAATATTCAATGAGCCAACCTGAAAAACTTTCAAATAACCAAAAAAAATACCTTCGCGGCATTGCACACGGCTTAAATCCCATGATTATGATTGGGGCAAACGGAGTAACCGAAAGCCTAATGGAAGAACTAGAAAGTACGCTAACGCATCACGAAATTTTAAAAATTAAAATTGCCTCAGCAGATCGAGACGAACGCCAAAAAATTACTGAACGTATACTTAAGCAAACAGGCGCACTGCTAGTACAAGCCGTCGGAAAAACCTGCATAATCTATCGTCAAAATGAAGAGACAGAACTTCCACTGCCTAAAAAATAACGTAACCGCTCAACCCAATCACCACACGAAACGTCCCGTCCTATTTAAACCCGCTTCTTCTCCATTATAGTCGCACAGTTTAGGCAAAAAACATACAGATCTTAAATTCGTAAACAAGGCCATTTTTTTAGGAGGGGGGGGTAAAATTTACCTCTTCTTACCAATCCCTAATTTTTATCTCTTTAGTTGTTGGTAA
>JAMOLY010000161.1 GCA_027068835.1 Thiomicrorhabdus sp.
CGAATTTTTGGTACATTGCCGACATTCCCTTCTCGTTTATTGGAGAGAGAGATCGTTATTTAGTCTTTAGTGACATGCTTCATGAAATTTTGAATATTCCACATGAAGAAAATCATCGCGCCATGATTCGTTTTGAAGACATTAGCTCTAAAAGTAGCTCCATGGCATTAAACCAATTAAGTGACTATCTGAGCACACAGCAAATACCATTTACCATGGCCGTGGTGCCAATTTATAAAGATCCAAATGGTATTTATAATGGTGGCGTTGCAGAAGAAATTCCAATCTCTGATGCACCAGATTTGATTGACTCATTACGTTATGCCGAAGCACGAGGCGGTCATATCTTAATGCACGGTTTAACGCATCAATACAGCAACATGCATAATCCAACGTCAGGTGTTACCGCAGACGATTATGAGTTTTGGGATATTGTTAATAATCGACCCGTTGCAGAAGATTCGGTTGCTTGGGCAGCTGATCGTATTCAAACTGGGTTAAATGTGTTTGCCAGTGTGGGTATCTCTCCTTATGTTTGGGAAACTCCCCATTATCACGGATCGCCTAATAGTTATGCTGCACTTGGTGAAGGAAAAGCACGTTATGAACGTTCGTTCTATTACACGTCAACAAACCCGCAGTTAAATCTTGATGTGAATGATCCCGAGCGAGACTTTGGCACGGGTCAGTTTTTTCCTTTCATCATCGAATCTGATCATTATGGTCAAAAAGTCTTACCAGAAAATCTTGGAAACTTTGTTTTTGACATTGGTGCAGGAGAAGTATTGTGGGATGAGTTGTATGAAAATGCAAAATATGCACAAGTTGTACGTGATGGTTTTGCCTCTTTTTACTTCCATCCATTTTGGTTAGAACCCGGTTTTGATTTTCCAGCTTTGGAAGATTTAAATAAACTGGTCGAAGGTATTAATGGATTAGGGTATCAATGGGTTGTTGGTAAAGACCTGTTAACCCCTGAAGAGACGTTAACGCCTCAGTAATCAAAGGTTTTAATGTGTATTAAAGCTTTACAGAGTTAAATTTGTAAAGTTTAATTTATTCCCCCCCCCCTCTCCCTTTTTGAATTTATTTTTAATGTGTGCTCCTCCTCGCAGGGGAACTTATGGTTTAAATGTAATGATTCTTCTCTATGTGGTGTGTTAAGAGGGGGGGGAAACAAGTAATTTCTTAAATTTTTATTTAAACGAGCAAGCAAGATTGTTAACAGCTTGGTTTTTAAGTAGAAATTTGGAAGTCTATTTGGTCAATGATAAAAGGAGAATAGCCCATGAAAATTCAACGTATTGCGGTTGTAATTGGTACGCGTCCAGAGGCGATAAAGATGGCGCCGATTGTTCATGCGCTCAAAAAATATCCCGATTTATTTGAAACCATTGTTATTTCCACAGCGCAGCACAGACAAATGTTGGATCAGGTATTTACCCTGTTTGATATTGTGCCAGATGTTGATCTTGCGGTGATGCGCCCAAACCAGAATTTAACCGATTTAACCAGTCTTGTTTTACAGGAGATGAGTAAAACGTTGGACGATCTACAGCCTGATTTACTGCTGGTTCAAGGAGATACGACAACGGTTGTGGCTGCATCCTTAGCGGGGTTTTATAAAAAAATACCGATAGGGCATGTTGAAGCCGGTTTGCGTAGCCATAATAAATACAGCCCTTTTCCAGAAGAGGTGAACCGACAATTGGCTTCGGTATTAGCGGACATTCATTTTGCACCCACAGCGTTGGCTAAAACCAAACTGTTAAATGAAGGCATTGCCGAAGACAGTATTGTGATTACAGGGAACACCGTTGTCGATGCGCTGTCTGTTCAGCTTGAAAGACCGTTTCAATTTGAAAATACCCCCCTTGAAAATATTCCTTTTAATGATGACAATCGTATTCTTTTTGTCACCTCTCACCGTCGAGAATCTTGGGGTGAACCGTTGGAGAATACATGCGCGGCACTTAAAGAGTTAGTGTCAGCATTTCCTGATCTTATCATTGTTTACCCTGTTCACCTGAACCCGAATGTGAATGAACCTGTGATGCGATTACTTGGGAATGTTCCGCGTATTTATTTAACAGATCCCATTGATTATTTAACCTGTATTAATTTAATGAAAAAATCCTATTTAATTTTAACGGATTCAGGCGGTATTCAAGAAGAAGCACCCGCTCTAAAAATACCCGCTTTAGTTTTACGAGAACTCACCGAGCGTCCAGAAGCTTTTCAAGCAGGAATGGCAAAAGTTGTCGGAACGGATCAAGAGAAAATTGTTCAAGAAGCCAGTCTTTTATTGAGCGATTCAGCGGCTTATCAAGCGATGGCTCAAGGCAATAATCCTTATGGAGATGGCCATGCTTCAGAGCGAATTGTGAGTGTTATTCAGCGTTGGTCTCAGAAGAAACAAGGGCGTCTTTTAGAGCCATCAGAAGAATTTAATCCTTAAAAAGGTACTGTGCTATGTTGGAATACAGCGATTTTATTGCCTATTTACTGGTGGCAATGAAAGTTTTGCTCATTGTGGTGAGTGTGATTTTTATTATCAGCGGATTAGATGACCTGTTCATTGATTTGTATTTCATTATACGAAGTTTTTATCGGCGTTGGTTTGTTTTGCCTAAGCACGAGCCTTTGAGTGAAAAAGACTTGAAAAGTAAGCCTGAACAGCCGATTGCGGTTTATCTTCCCGCGTGGGATGAATCGGCGGTGATTCGACCGATGTTGGAAAATACCATTAAAACATTGGACTACGATAATTATTATCTTTTTATTGGCGCTTATCCAAATGATTTGGCTACGCAAGAGGAGGTGGCTAAAATCAGTGCAAAACATAAAAATGTGCACTGCATTGTTTGTCCTCATGACGGGCCGACGAATAAGGCGGATTGTCTGAACTGGATTAATTTAGGCATCCGACAGTTTGAAAAAGAGAATAATCTTCATTTTAATATTTTTGTGATGCAAGACTGTGAAGATGTTATTCACCCATTATGCTATCGAATTTTTAATTACCTTATCCCACGCAAAGACATGGTTCAGCTTCCAGTATTGTCGTTAAAAACACCTTGGTATCAGTTTACGGGTGGGCATTATATTGATGAATTTGCACAGGGTCACTATAAAGATATTGTGGTCAGAGAGCATCTTAATCGAAGCATTCCTGCCGCAGGAACAGGGTGTGCGTTCAGTCGTCGTGCCATTGATTGCGTTGGAGATACAAATGAAAATCAAGTGTTTAGTCTGAATTCGTTAACAGAGGATTATGATTTTGGTTTTCGTTTAAAAGAGCACGGCTTTAAGCAAATTTTTGTTAAATTTTCAATGAAGCGAGACGTGACGGTTAAATGTTTTTGGACAGGAAAACCGAAACAAAAAGAGATTGATGAGTATGTCTGTATTCGTGAATATTTTCCCGAAAAATTTGGTGCGGCGGTTAAGCAAAAATCTCGTTGGGTGATTGGTATTGTGTTTCAAGGCTGGGCAAATCTCGGCTGGAAGGGCGGGGCAAGCACCAAGTATATGCTGTTTCGTGATCGTAAAGCGTTAATTACCAACTTGGCGAATGTATTGGCTTATTTGATTGTGTTTACGATTGTGGGTCTTTGGATATTTACGTCGATTAATCCTGATGCTTATCATTTTCCGGCCATTTTAGAAAAAGGCAGTTGGCTCTGGTATTTAATATTAATTAATATTGTTTTTTTATTGACTCGTATTTTACTACGTGCTTTTTGTGTGCAGCGCCTTTATGGATGGCAACAAGCATTTCTTTCTTTTCCTCGTATGATCTGGGGGAATGTCATTAATTTTTTAGCGACCTGTCGTGCCATTAAGCTTTATGTAAAGTATTTAGTCACGGGTAAAAGTATTGCATGGGATAAAACAGATCATCATTATCCTACAGAATCTGAGTTGGCGGCGGTTTCTCATTCTTCCCCTGAGCTAAGCATTAAAAACATGATAAAACCACAAGTAAGTTAGACGGTATGAATAAAATAAACTGTAAATTTTTAATGCCTAGTGGTCAATCAACTTGGCTTTCTTTTGTTGTGATTGTTTTTTTATCGTTGTATAGCGTATTGAACCATCCAAGCTATGCTTCAGAGTCTCTCACTGTCGAAGATAAGGGAACAGAGGTTTCGGAAGGAAATTGGTTACAACGGCAGATTAGACACTTTCGTAGTTACCCCCGTTTGGATCGTGCTTATCGATTGGTTCAGTTAAAACGGTTTGCAGAAGCCACTAAAGAATTTGAGCAGTATTTAATATTTCACCCGAACGATGCAGATGTTCGGTTGAGCTATATTACAGTGCTGTATCAATTAAAAAAGTATCAGGTTGTGATTGATGTAACAAATCAACTGCTTGAACAGCATCCAAATGATTATGAAGCATTAAAATATCAGGCTTATGCTTATCAACACCTTAAGCGTTTTGAGTTAGCGAGAGAGCGTTTAAAGCAAGTAAAAAACCATCCTTTGGCAACGTCAGAGGATAAAACAAGGGTGTTTAATACGTTAATTGATCTGTTTTTGACTCAAGAAAAATACGATCTTGCAGACGATCTGTTCAAAAAACATTTGGTGGCGCACCCTCAAGACAGCGTGACAACGTTGCGTTACATTACGATGCTTTATCAACAAAAAAATTATGACTCGGTTATTCGCGTTACAAATCAATTGCTGAAACAACAGCCGAATCATTATGACGCGTTAAAATATCAGGCTTATGCTTACCAGCACCTTAATCTTTTTGATAAGGCTGTACCGTTGTTTGAAAAACTGGAAGCGCACGAACAGGCGACACCAGAGGCGCGAAAATTTGCTTTAAATAGCTTGATTGATCTGCTTCTGGCGCAGAAAAAATATGCCCATGCGATTAAGAAAATGGAATATTATTTGAGTGCTTACCCCAATGACGAAGCCGCATCGCTTCGTTATATTGTGGTTTTGCACCAGTCTGGTCAATATTCACAGGTGATTTCAGCGACAACCCAAATTTTGGAGAAGCAACCTGAGCATTACACCGTGCTAAAATATCAGGCCTACGCGTATCAACGTGTAAAGAAAAACAAGGCGTTGCTTCGTACATTAACGCGTCTTTCGGCACATTCAGAAGCCAGCTTGGAAGAGCGTCAGTTTTTTATTAATATGCGTATCGATCAACTGATCGCTCAAAAGCAGTATTCTCAAGCCTTGCAGGCTTATGACAACTTATTGGAATATCCAAAGGATTTTAAATATTATTATCGATTAGGTGGTATTTATAATGCTTTACAACAAAAGCAACAGGCAACCTCTGCTTATCGTGATGCGTATCAGGAGGCTTCTAAAAAATCGAATAAATTTAAAGTATTAATGCAGCTGGGCGTACTTGCCAAAAAACGCAAGGACTGGAAAAAAGCGGAAGAATATTTTCTCTCTGCCTCGTCGTTTCAATCAAGGGATTTATGGGCCATACGTGAGGTTGCAAATATGGCTTACCAACAAAAAAAATACGGTATGGCAATACAGTGGATTCGTAAAGCCTTGAAGCGTCAAAAGAGAGTACAAGATCAGGGGTTATTGGCGAACGCACTGTATCAGGAAAAACAGTATGGGCAGGCAATTCAAGCTTATCAGGCATTACTCTTAAGTCGTCAGGATAAGCAGCATGACTATGTATTAAGAATGAGGTTAGGGTATGCTAATTTTCATATAAATAATGTTGCTCAAGCGAAACGTGAGTTTTCAGAAGCGGTTCATTTAGCCAAAAGTAGCGCTCAAAAATATGACGTTCGTATGGTCTTGGGTTATTTGGATAAACAGGATCAAAACTGGAATCGTGCAGCAATGCATTATCAGGCGGCTTTTGACCTAGATTCGTCCAGTATTACGCCTATGTGGGCGTTAGCAGATATTGCACAAGCGCAAGATGATTATGGAACCGCTATTGCATGGCTTGATAAAGTATTGGGCATTGATTCCAGTCCAAAAGTTAAAAAACGTTTGGCTTATGCGCATCGGGCATTTGGTTTGTCGCTTTATCAACAGCAACGCTGGGAATTGGCGCTTGAGCAATTTCAACAGGCTTCAAAAATGGAGCATAACTCACGCGTTTTTTTATATACGGCATTTACCTACAAACAGTTGGGTGAGCATGTTGAAGCGGAAAAATACATTCATAAGGCACTTTCGAATCCTCAACAATTAACAGGTGTTGAGCTTGGCATGTTGTATCGTCAATTGGGGCAGTTTCATGTGAGTGTGGGTGAATACAATGAGGCACTTAATGCTTTTTTAACGTCGTTAGACTATCAGGATGATCTTGAAGCTCGATTAAATATTGCGAACCTTTATCGTTTAACGGGAGATATTAATCAGGCACGCCAAACGCTTGAGGGAATAGACGGATCTACGTTGAATTCAGCGTTAAAGCTGAATTATTTTAACCAGTTTGCATTGGTTTATGCGGAGCAAGATCAGTATCAATCTGCGGTTGATGTCTTGTTAAAAGCGGAGGCTCTAAATTCGACCCCTGAGCAACAATATCAACTGGGTCTTTTCTATAGTAAATTAGGCGATCTTAAAAATACTTCGCATTATTTAGAACAAGCGAATTTGAACCAGCCTAATAACAGTCAATATGCCGCTTCTTTAGGGTATCTTTACATGGCGGAGAAACGTTACGATACTGCAATTAAGTTGTTTCAAACTATTGTGAAGCGAGAGCCTGATTTCCCAAATCTTTATCAAGATTTGGGGTATGCAGAAAGTTTAAACCAGAATAATGGTGCGGCTGTTGCATGGTTTAAGAAGGGAATTGATCAACAGGCATCACAACTGAATAATGGCCTCACAAAGCAACAACAAAAAGAGGCGCAGCAAAAAATAGAAATGATGAAAAGTGAAGTGAGCAAACTGACAAATCATTATCAGTTCTCATTTTATCAAATGTATCGTTCTGATGATGATAATCATAAAAGTGGGGTGGCTCCCTCTTTTGGAAACAGTGCTACGCCTTCTCAAGGCGGTATTAATGTGACCTATCAACCTCATAAAGTAGGGTACCGTGATGGTCGGGTATTGCAGTTGTTTGCTCGTTTGTTGTGGAACACTCAGGCGCAAACATTGCAAGTAGAGAATGATTCCTTACAGGCGGGGATCGGTTTTCGCTATAAACCTTTTAAAGAACATGGATTGTTTTTGGGCATTGAAAAGCTCTTTGAAATGGGGGAGAACTCTATTGATGATTGGCTTGCACGATCTCAGTATTCTTGGTATAAAACATTTGATGCAGATAAAAGCACCCCAAACCACTACTATCTTTCTATTTACGGTGATTTGACCTTTTTTAGTGGTCGGAATCGTGGTCGAAGTTTTTCTTGGGAAGCTGGAATTGGAAAAAAAATCCGAGTGGGTTCCAATCTCTTTGTCTCGCCCCATTTGGTTGCGAATGGTTCTTATCAAGAGCCAGATAGGTATAATGGTTCCTATACAGAAGCAGGGGCTGGTGTTTCTATGCAGGCTTTATTTGGTGGCAGTCAATATCAAGCAGATACATCCTCTGCTGAGCTGCGGCTTCAATATAAGAATAATATTGAAAACGATTATGCTGGGTGGACGGTAACAGGAGTATTAAATTATTAATGTTTTTAGATGGTTTTTAAGCAAACAAATTATTTTGTGCTTTATTATAAGCGTTAGCTTGCTTGGCAAAACAACTGCGAGTATGGCATTAGATCAAAGTGCTTCACCTGCTGTTTTGCAGGGAACGTTTATTCAGTTACTTTCCCATCATAATGAACGGACAGAAAGTGAGTGGCGAAAATTGTTCAGTCACTTTAAAAAGCTGCAATTATCACAAATTGTTGTTCAATGGTCTGTGTTGGATGAAATGGCATTTTATCGTTCAAAATCTTATCAAAATTCATTAAATCCAGCGTTACAAACCATTCTTAAGCTTGCCGATGAACACCAAATAAAGGTGTTGATTGGATTGGCTTATAGCACTCAATATTGGGATAAAGTTCAAAATCAACCAAGTAAACTCCAACTACATTTTAACGACTTTTATAAACGCTCTTTTTTAGCGGCAAAGGAAATATTACCTTTGGCTATGCAGCACACGTCGTTTCAAGGATGGTATATTTCAGAAGAGATTGACGATCTAAATTGGCATAATGTTGAGAGGGAGCGCATTTTATTTCGTTACTTAAATCAACTTACGCAGCACTTGCGAGCTTTAACACCCAGTAAGAAAATAGCGTTATCAGGTTTTTCGAATGCGGCCTTAACTCCTCAAAAGTTTCAACGTTTTTGGCAAAAATTGTTGACCTCAGCAAATATTGATACTGTGCTATTTCAGGACGGTATTGGTGTGAATAAACTGCAATTAGATAATTTGCCGAATTATTTTGAGGCATTGCAGACTGCGACAACAAAAACAGGTGTAGAGCTACAGGCCATTATTGAAATATTTACTCAGGTATCTGGCTCTCCAATTGATAATAACGCTTTTAAAGCGGTTCCTGCACCGTTAGATAGAGTGGTTCAACAGCTGAGAATTTCTGCTCAATACACTCAGAAAAATATTGCCTTTAGTGTTCCTGAATACATGACCCCTGAAGGGGGGGCAGAGGCGAATCAACTGTACCAAAGCTACAGAGAGGATGTTTTAAACGACAGATAGCTTAGGAACAATAACTGTAGTGGTCAAGTATTTCTGTAGGCTTTCTAAGCCACATTAAGTAAATTTTTTCTTTTTTGAACTGGCGTAATATATCCAATCACGGAACTTAGCCTTTTATTGTTGTAATATCGAATATAAAACTCAACAGCTTTCACCACTGATTCATGGTTTATAAACAACAGGCCATTTAAG
>JAMOLY010000162.1 GCA_027068835.1 Thiomicrorhabdus sp.
ATGGTGCGGGTGATAGCCTTTATAGCAAATGCTAGCGATACAATGGCATTCACAAAAGGTTTAAGCACTGATGACGAGCCAGATTTATGGCAAAAAACACTAACCGGCGAAATAGAAAATTGGATTGATTTAGGGCAACCTGATGAAAAACGAATTCGCAAAGCCTGCGGTCGATCAGGTAAAGTCATTATCTATACCTACCATGACAGAAAAGCAAAAGTCTGGTGGGATCAACAAACGGATAAATTAAAGCGATTCAATAACCTGAAAGTGTTTCATATTAATGCTGAGGATGCAGCGGGAATTGAATCCATGGTACAACGCAATATGAATCTGCAATGTAATATTCAGGATGGTGAAATATATTTGAGCGATGATGAAGTGAGTGCCGACATAAATATTATCGAGAGAACATAATGTTTACAGACTTACAAAAAACACAGCGTGCCTATCTATCACTCACCAAAGCACTTATAAAACTAGCCAAAGAACAGCCAGAACAAGCCACCATCAAAACAGCAATAAAACGCGGTTATTTTCTCCCAGAAGAAGATGATCGAGTCTGGTCATTAATATCGCGCTATCTCACCATTCGGGCAGGTTACTGGGAAATCATCAATGATATGTCTGACCATTTTTCAGATGACATAGAAAACGTGAAAACAGCCGATGATTGGCGACATTTTTTACTCGGTTACGCAGCATCATGCCAAGCAGTTTACATGGCACGACTATTAATTAATGAGTTAGCCAGCCATAAATTAGTACAACGAAAAATAAATGAAGGCGCACCACAACACCATATTCCCCAAAAAGTTTTCACAAAAATATATCGCTCACTGAGTGATACTGACAATGCCATGAAAATCCAATACATGATGAATATGGTGGATTCTAATCGTGACTTTATTCAAACCTTAGAAAATGATGAAGTAGTTGGGATGATTGTGAAAAACTTACCCGAACTAGAAAAAACATTACACCCAAGCACATTAGATTTTATAAAACTACGATTCAAATATTTATGGCATGCAATAACGAGAAGAGGGGCAATATACAAAAAAATCACCTCCTTTTTTATACTGGAGAAAGCAGGGCGGGTAATAGCGGATATTGGTATTCACGACGATAGCCGCGTAACGCCCGCTATACAAAAACAATTAGCAGAATTTCTTAAACCAGGGGATGTACTCGTCACACGCCATGATTTTGTCGCCAGTAACTTATTTTTACCCGGTTACTGGCCACACGCTGCTCTATATATCGGGTCAGATACCGAACGCGACAATTTAGGTGTAGAGCTTGATGAAAAAATTGCCCAACGTTGGACTGGAGGGATTCGTACATTAGAAGCTCAAAAAGATGGCGTACTGTTCAGACCTTTAGCAGAAACCTTAGACGTTGATGAAGTTATTATTTTACGGCCCAATTTAGATGAAAAACAAATTTCCAAAGCACTGTCACGAGCCGTACAACACGAAGGAAAAGGCTATAATTTTGATTTTGATTTTTTTAGCTCAGATCAACTAGTCTGCACAGAAGTCGTTTTTCGTGCCTATGACGGTTTAGGCGAACTAAAGTTTGAATTAATCGAGCGTGCAGGTCGTTTAAGTCTCTCAGCAGAAGATCTTTTAGACATGGCGATGAATCAAAATGGTTTTACCGCAGTAGCTTGTTATGGTTTTGAAGGATGCCAAAGCCATTTAGAGATAGGCGATAAAGTATTGGGCTTGGTAAAAGCTAGTTACTAATACTGTGGTAGCGGAGCAACGTAGCTAAACAGTGAAAATGAGCTTATAAAAC
>JAMOLY010000163.1 GCA_027068835.1 Thiomicrorhabdus sp.
ATACGAGGATCATTTATATTTTCAAAATAGCTGGAAATACATGGGCCCATGACATACTCCTTATGTAAAAATCAGTAATATCTCATAAGTTGTTTTAAACTAACAACTTTTAATGCGTTTGCCCTGACCACCCCCTCTGTTTTTCGACGATTTGTGTTTATTTTGGGGTTAAAATAGCCTGTTCTTAGGTAACGGGTAGCTAAATTAAGGCATTAAAGTCATGAAAATCCAATTTGATAATAGTTATGCAAGGCTTCCTGAAGACTTTTATAGCAAAACAAATCCCACGCCTGTTGAAAGGCCTGAATTAATTAAATTTAATACAAAATTAGCAGAAGAATTGGGTTTAACGAGTATAAACCCTGATGGATTGAATGCTTTGCAGGTGTTTGCGGGCAATGAAATTGCACAAGGCTCAGAGCCAATCTCTATGGCTTACGCAGGACATCAATTTGGTGGTTTTTCACCACGTTTGGGGGATGGTCGTGCTGTTTTATTGGGTGAGGTTATTGCGCCAGACGAAACGCGTTATGATTTTCAGTTGAAAGGATCGGGGCATACGCCTTGGTCGCGTGGCGGTGATGGTCGTTCTGCACTTGGCCCTGTATTGCGTGAGTATTTAGTCAGTGAGGCGATGGCAAAGTTGGGCGTACCAACAACGCGTGCGCTCGCGGCAGTCACAACGGGCGAAGAGGTGGCGCGCAATACGCTTGTTCCTGGTGGGATTCTCACACGTATTGCTAAGGGTTTTGTACGTGTGGGTACGTTTCAATATTTTTCATCTCAAGGTAATCAAGAAGCGATTAAGCAATTAGCAGATTATGAGATTGATCGGCACTATCCAGATGCCAAAAATGCAGATAACCCCTATGTGGCTTTCTTTGAATCGGTGGTAGATGCACAAGCAAAGCTCATCGCAAAATGGATGTCATTGGGTTTTATTCACGGAGTGATGAATACCGATAATATGTCGATAGCGGGCGAGACGATTGATTATGGTCCCTGTGCGTTTATGGACGAGTTTTCGCACAATCGTTTATACAGCTCGATAGATCATCAAGCGCGTTACGCTTATGGTAATCAGCCAAAGATAGGACAGTGGAATTTAGTGCGTTTGGCAGAAACTTTATTGCCCCTATTTTTAGATAAAGAGTTTATAAATAAGGAGATTGATGAAACCAGAGAAGCAACGGATGAAGAAGCCCAAGCGGTTGTAAAAATAGCCGAAGATATATTAAGCCGTTACAGTGATTTGTATCACCAGTATTGGCTGGAGAATATGAGTAAGAAGTTGGGATTATCAGAAGAACACGAAGGTGACAAAGAGCTTGTGAATGATTTGCTTAATATTATGGAAAGCAACCAAGCAGATTTTACTTTAACCTTTTTCTATCTCTCACAAGTAGGGCAGTTGGAACAGGCTCGCGCTCTGTTTGCAAAACCTGATTTTCCTAGCACTGAAAGTTTTGATGAGTGGGTTGTTAAATGGCAAAAACGCTTACAACAAGAATCATCTAATGAAAAAAAATATAGCGCCATTATGCAAACGGTGAACCCTGTGTATATTCCTCGTAATCATCAAATAGAAGCGGCGATTAGAGCGGCAGAAGATCATAATGATTTTAGTGTGTTTCATACTTTGCACAAGGTGTTAGAAAAGCCTTTTGAACTGCAAGCAGGTAAAGAGGTTTATATGCTTCCACCAGAGCCTGAAGAGGTCGTGCATCAGACTTTTTGCGGAACATGATATTTAAAGTCACTCATCCATGACGAGTGATTTTAAGCGTGCCAGCAGGGTGAGA
>JAMOLY010000164.1 GCA_027068835.1 Thiomicrorhabdus sp.
GGGGAACTTGTTAAGTAAGATGCCCCCTGATTCAACTGCGTTTGTACATGGCCTTTAAACACCAGCGCGATGTCGTCTTGGTCTAGGTGATCAATGATCACTTCAACCGCTTGAGCGTAAGCGTTTTCTCCAACATGAATCCGTGGGGAGGTAATTTTTAACCGATAAGGAGTAAATTCAATTTGGCCCGTAAAGTCTTCTAACATCGGCCAATCAGCATCAAATTTTATAAACGCATTTTCTACAGAGGCATTCACTTTAAAAATGCCTGAGCCATCTTGAAAAGGAAAGTCTTTTAATGCCCCTTTGAACTGCACTTGTGCGTTAATATTTTTACCCTCAACCAGTGCCATGTTTAACCACGACTGGAGTTCAAAAGAAAACAGGCTATGCGGTAAATACTGCTTTAAGGTCTGCATCGTGCCAATCGAAATTTTTAAGTCGGCATCTAGCTCGCCTTGTGTATTTCCCTTAGCGTTCAGTGTTACGGGCATATTATCAATTTTAAAATTTAAAGAGGTCAATACCCAAGCACCTTCGGAAACAGAGTGCTGTAAATGAATTTTACTGGGTAATTGAATTTTTACCCCCCCCTTAGGAAGATTCAATCCAGATAAGATCACTGGTTTATGAGGGGTTAAGATAAATTTATTTTGTTTTTTAAACAAGGTTAAATCATGCACTGAAATACCTGGATAATCTGTCTCAGGTAGCATGAATTGCTTTATATTCATCTCTAGTTTTGGCAACTGAAAAACTTTCCAATTAAATTGACCTTTTACATTTTCAATCGCTAATCCAGAAGTTTTATTAAATAACGCTGAAACATGCGGATTGGTCACTAAGGATTGAACAATCACTTTAAAAGGCGCAATATCAAAATAATCGGATCGAAAGGTTAAAATTTGATTTTCTTCAAAGCTCAATTCAATGGGTGAGGTCGTTTGAATGTATTGATTATCTAACTGTATTTTTGACAATCTAAAGTGCCAGTCGATAAAGTTGGATGCACTATTTTGTAATGCAAGCTCCCAAATAAGTTCCAATCCAAGATGCTTAGGAAGTGCTGGATTTTTTCGCGCCCATTTAAGCGACTGAGCGTTTATATTTAACGTTAATTTAGACACTTTTGACTGAAGTATTTGTGCCTGTAAATCAAACAAAAATTCACCTTTTGGTAATTTTTCTTGCAACGCTAACGGCCACAGTTGTGCTAATGCTTCGCCCCTTAATGGATGAAAAGAGTACAGACTTAAATCACCTTCTGTGACTTTCCCTAACATATCGGTTTCAAAGCGGGACTTAAAGCCAAACCGCTCAAAATTTAAACTTTTTTTATACCCCACACCAAATTCAGACACCGCATTCAACTGAGAGCCTGCAAGCGATTGATAGTCATAAAGATGCAACGTCAAATTGGGATCAAACAATCCCTTAAATACCACGTCAGAAACTTTTACGTGTTGCCAAAGCTGGCTTATGTCTAAATTAATTTCAGTTAATTTTTCAATATGGTCGGAGGTTAGCCCTTCTTGTTTAGAATCAGAAGAGCTGTTTGGAATTATTTTTTGATGATAACTGGCTCCTTTTAGGATTAAGTAATCTCCATGTTTTAAGGTCGGTACAAACATTGAAAAAAGATTTACATCCATATCAAAGTGCTGAATGCTTACATCAAATTCGGCATCTTGCATCGTCAAATTTTGAACCTGAAACTGAAAGCCCAGCCAATCTTGTTGTATTTCAATTTTATCAAAGGTAATATCGCTATCCGTTGCCCATTCAAG
>JAMOLY010000165.1 GCA_027068835.1 Thiomicrorhabdus sp.
CGTTTCATATCTTGAAGGCTGCACCGCGCCAACTCGCGATGAAAACCAGCTTCACGCCGCTGTGGTTGAATTGGTGTTGCTTGAAGATGCTGAAATTAAATACTCAACCGTGCAAAACTGGTATCCAGGTGATGCAGAAGGCAAAGGCGGTATTTTCAACTTTGTCACCAAACGGGCTGATTGCCGTGGCGATAATTCAAAAGTATCTTGGACCCAAGTTGAAACAGGATCAGCGGTAACATGGAAATACCCATCATGCATTTTGCGCGGAGATAATTCTTCGGGCGAATTTTATTCAATTGCCGTATCCAATGGTCGCCAACAAATCGACAGTGGCACCAAAATGATCCACTTAGGCAAAAACACCTCAAGCCGTATCATTTCAAAAGGTATTTCTGCTGGTAAATCGTCAAACACCTATCGCGGCATCGTTTCAGCTCATCAAAAAGCCACGGGCTCACGCAATTTCACCCAATGTGATTCATTGTTGATCGGCGATAAATGTTCGGCCCACACCGTGCCCTACATCGAAGCCAAAACGCCTAGCGCCCAGTTTGAACACGAAGCCACAACATCGAAAATTTCCGATGACCAATTGTTCTATTGCAAAGCCCGCGGCATCAACGAAGAAGAAGCCGTCGCGCTGATTGTCAACGGCTTTGCCCGCGATGTCATCCAACAATTACCGATGGAATTCATGGCCGAAACCCAACGCCTGATCGGCATTAGCTTGGAGGGAAGTGTGGGCTAATGAGAAGTCACTCTCTAAGTGTGTTTTCAAATTACTGGAAACGGAATGTTGCACCAATTTATTTGGGTGGAAAGGAAAAAGAAAATTGGCAGAAAAGAACAAATTCTTCACAAAAGTGGAAAGCTTATATTTTGTATATTTCTTCGATACAGGTAGTTTTATTGATAGGAGCAGTCTTAATCTTGGTTGTTGTGACTTTGGGCACTAAATTATTAGATATGCTTTCATCTTTGTAAAGTGGCAACCATTCTGGATCTTCGGATCAAGTCCGAAGATGACGATCTTGAAAAATAATTGAGAGAACTAAATGTACGCACTACGGCCAACTCCACATTCGTCATCCTCGGACTTGATCCGAGGATCCAGAGACGAATAAGAAATGGCTGCTTATGTGTACATCATGGCATCAAAACGAAATGGAACGATTTATATCGGCGTAACATCTGATTTGCGCAAAAGAGTTTATGAACACAAACAAGGAATATTTGAAGGATTTTCAAAACAACACGATTGCAAAAACCTAGTTTGGTACGAAACACACGATGAGATTGTTGCAGCGATTCAAAGAGAAAAAACGATGAAACACTGGGTAAGGAAATGGAAATTAGATTTAATCGAAAAGACCAACCCGCAATGGAACGATTTGTATGAAACTTTAAGCTGGTAAAACGCCAGCAACACTCTGGATCTTCGGATCAAGTCCGAAGATGACGATTTTGGGTTTAGTTACCTTCTTCGTTATCAAAAGACACTCCGTCGTCATCCTCGGACTTGATCCGAGGATCCAGAGACACAAATGAGATTTGAATTTAATATTCTGGATTCCCGCTTTCGCGGGAATGACGAGAAAAAGAAAGAACGAAAAAATGTTAGAAATTAAAAACCTACACGCCCGCGTTGAAGAGGACGGTAGTGAAATCCTTCGTGGTATCAACCTCACTGTAAACCCCGGTGAAGTGCATGCGATTATGGGGCCGAATGGGTCTGGTAAATCGACGTTGTCTTACATCTTGTCGGGCAAAGACGGCTATG
>JAMOLY010000166.1 GCA_027068835.1 Thiomicrorhabdus sp.
AATCCAATGATTTTTCAGGCAAACTGGCCAGTACCCTACTGCTGGTAAAGCCTGCAAACATGACCGTACAACGTGTGCTTTTAGTCGGCATGGGAGAGCTTGAAAAGCTTACCGTTAAAGGCTATTTAAGTGCCATCAACAGTGCCGCCAACGCCTTAGATCACTCGGGCGCAACCCATATTTTAAACGCCCTAATTTTCTCCCCCCCCTCTCAACACGACACCACTTGGGCGGTTTACCAAAACAGCCAAGCCCTGCAACACAGTTTTTACGACTACAGTCATGAGAGCCGTGGCGAGCATTCACCTAAAGAACCCAAACTGGAACAAGTCAGCTACCCTTGCCAAGCCCGTGATGCACTGACTCAAGCTGCACAACAAGGTCAAGCCAGCGCCATTGGCATGGCCTTAACCCAAGAACTGGCCAATATGCCCAGTAATTTTTGCACCCCCAGCTTTTTAGCGAAGACCGCCATAGAACTTGGCGATAGCTACGGTTATGATATAAACATTTTAGACCGCGAAGAGATGATTGAGATGGGCATGGGATCGTTCATGTCGGTCGCACAAGGGGGCGATACCCCACCTAAAATGATCTGCTTGTCTTATACGGGGGGGGAGAAAAACCAAGCACCCATTGCATTGGTCGGTAAAGGGGTAACTTTTGACACGGGTGGTATTTCACTCAAACCTGGTGCCGCCATGGATGAGATGAAGTACGACATGGGCGGTGCGGCCACCGTATTAGGCGTGTTTAAAGCACTGGGTGAACTTAAACCCAAGATTAACGTGGTCGGCGTGATTCCCGCTACTGAAAACATGCCCTCTGGCAATGCCATTAAGCCAGGTGACGTGGTCACCTCACTGTCTGGCCAAACCATCGAAATTTTAAACACCGACGCAGAAGGCCGCCTGATTTTATGCGATGCCCTCACCTACACCCAACAAACCTATCAACCCAGTAAAATTATTGATATGGCAACCTTAACAGGCGCGTGTATTATTGCACTAGGTCATCATGTATCGGCCATTTTAGGCAATAACCAACCGCTGGTAGACAACCTGATTAAAGCGGGGGAAGCCACCTACGACCGCTTTTGGCAACTGCCCTTAGGCGAAGAGTGGGACGAACAACTGAAGTCTAATTTTGCCGACATGGCCAATATTGGCGGTCGCGCAGGTGGCACGATTACCGCCGCACAATTTTTAGCGCGTTTTACCCAAGAGATTAACTGGGCGCATTTGGACATTGCTGGCACGGCTTGGGTCAGTGGCAGTAAAAAAGGGGCAACTGGGCGACCCGTTGCTTCGTTGGTACAATACTTATTGAATGAAGCCAGAAGCATTACAAAATGAGTAGCGTCAAAAAAGATGTGCTATTTTATGTGTTAAATAGCACTGAGCCGCAAAGCCGTGAACAATTTTTAAGCAAACTGCTTAAAAAAATCTGGCACGAAAAACGACACTGTGACGTACGATTTGAAAACGAACAAGAAGCACAACGTTACGATTTAACGCTGTGGAACATTCAACCCCAAAGCTTTATCCCCCACAGCGTTGCCAAAGCGGCTGTAGCACCGATTCAACTCTACGGTCAAAAAATATCCCCCCCCTATAACGATGTACTTGTCAATTTAGCCGCCCCCTTTCCAGAAAGCTTTCATCACTACCAAAGAACCATCGAAATACTCGATCAATCCGCATTTTTGATTCAAATGGGACGAGAGCGTTGGAAAGCGTATAAAGCACAAGGAGTAGAGCCTACGCTACATAAGATTGGATTCTGACTACACCCAACCAATTATTACCCCACAATTACGTGCGAGATAACGTCGTCTTGCAAACCTCCTTACGCTTTTTAAAAGCTCGACGAATCAGTGCAACAAAAACTCCAAGCACAACACCTAATACCGCCGAAACAGCTAAAATCAAAGATTTTTTAGGTTTTATAGGATTCGTTGGTTTTACAAAATCTGAAACAATTCTATAAGAATTAAATTCCATATTTTGTAGCGCTTTTAAAGCATTCAATAACTTACCTTTCTGAGACTGTAACTCTCTTAATTCGCCTGAAAATGGAATAAAGTTCGTTCTTTTTTTCAAAATTTCAACCTTCTCATTCACATCCAAAAGTGCCAACTGATTTTGAAGTTCCGTTAACCCTGAAATAAAAGGGTCATTAGACTTCCTAGACATTAAAGACTTAATTTCTGCATCCAAAATAGCCGTACCAATCCAATAACGTGACGGAGAATTTCCCTTAAAATTTATTCTCGCTCTTTTATCATTTGTTAGCTCGTAATCTAAAGGATCCATCGGCTTGTTAATTTTTAATAGACTCGCCAACTGAAAATCACTTTCCAGCTGTTTTATACGAAACTTTTTATCTTGCTCTGCTTTATTCTTGAGTGCTTTTATTTTTGCTTTTAACTCTGCTTTTTCCTGATTATCGTTTGAAATTAAACGCTCTACTTCAGAAGTATTTTCATTTTCAAGCCTTAATACCGTTAAATTATAACTGCGATCAATACCTGTAATTTGCGTGTTGATTTCATCTATTTGCTCTGTTAACAACTGGTGCTGAGTGACTGCATTTGTATTATTTAACACCCTATTTGCAAACGTTAAAGCATCTTCGGCACGTGGCATATTCACAATAATACTTGTCATCACCCCAGTATCCACTCGCAAGTTCTTTTTTGATTCTTCAGGCAGAAGAATTGTAATAGCATCCATAATATTTTTTATTAACACATCCTGTTCTGTTTTTTCAAACCACTCCAAAACATCAGGTTCTTTTGAAAGCCTTTCGGCAACAACTCTAGGAGAAACATTTAAAATAAACGTCTGATAAACAGAGTCCGGCGTTAATTTTGTAACATTCAAATAATTCAAATTAGAAATTTCAGAAGACAATGGTGGGGCAATATCTGCTCTAACCTCGTATTGTTTAGATGCCATTAAAAGATAAGCACCTGCCATCGCTATATAAATAATCACAATAAAAAAAACCGTCCGCCATTCCTGAACGAGCCCTTCCCAAAGCTCCAATAAGTCAATTTCATCCTCTGCGGGTGATGTCTGTTGTACAGGTTCACGTAAATTCATGGCGTTAAGCTCTCTAGCATATTAAGACAAGCTAAGCATTATACCCAACTGAATCTTCATACCAAATTTAAATCTAAAGTTTAGGTTCTCTTTCCCTGCTCCCTTCTCTATAATGAGAACCTACGAATATTAGACGAGATGCCCCTCAATGGAAATCACACAACTACTCGAATTTAGCGTGCAACAAGGTGCCTCCGATTTACACCTCTCTTCAGGACAGCCACCTATTATTCGAATTCACGGTGACATTCAACGCATTGATGCGCCCGTATTTGATGCCGAAGAATTGCAAACCATGATTTATGATGTGATGAACGATGAACAGCGTCGTCAATTTGAATCCAACCTAGAAGCGGATTTTTCATTTGAACTGCCCAAAATTGCTCGCTTTCGTGCCAATATTTTCCAACAAAATCGTGGAATTGCTGCCGTTTTCAGAACCATTCCTAGTAAAGTGCTTACATTAGAAGACCTTGATACCCCCGAAATTTTTAAAAGCCTTGCAAACCTACACAGAGGGCTGGTATTAGTGACCGGGCCAACAGGGTCAGGTAAATCAACCACGCTGGCCGCCATGGTAGATCACGTAAACAAAACCTCGGCAGGGCATATTTTAACCATTGAAGACCCCATTGAATTTGTACACGAGCCTATTCGCTGCCTCATCAATCAACGTGAAGTGCATAAAGACACCCAAAGCTTTACCAATGCTCTTCGTTCTGCACTGCGTGAAGATCCCGATGTCATTTTGGTAGGAGAGCTACGTGATTTAGAAACCATTCGACTCGCACTTACCGCCGCCGAAACAGGCCATTTAGTCTTTGGTACACTGCACACCAGCTCCGCCGCCAAGACCATTGATCGAATCATCGATGTATTCCCCGCTGAAGAGAAAGAGATGGTTCGTTCCATGCTTTCTGAATCATTACAAGGCGTCATTTCTCAAGCGCTGCTCAAAAAAAACTCAGGCGGGCGAATTGCCGCACATGAAATTATGCTTGCTAATTCAGCTATCCGCAACTTGATTCGTGAAGCCAAAGTGGCTCAGATGTACTCGGTTATTCAAACCTCGACCCAAGCAGGCATGCAGACCTTAGATCAAAATTTACAATTTCTGGTTGCCAAAAGACACATTACCAAAGAAGTCGCGCGTGCTAGCGCCGTGAACAAAAAAACATTTGATTAAAAAATAAAGAGGGGCGGGGGAAGAAAAAATGAACCAACCAAGCGAAAAAAGTTACTCCGATTTACAAAAAATGTTAATCCACTTTACCCAGCAAGGTGGGTCTGATCTGTTTATTACCGCGGGTCGTCCTGCAACCATGAAACAAAACAGTCGCCTAATCAACCTCACTGAAGAACGCATTATGCCCCCCTTGGCCATTCAACTCTGTAATGAGCTAATGAATGAAGAGCAACAAGCCCAATTTCAAGAAACGCATGAATGTAACTTTGCCTTTCATATTGCAGGGATTGCCCGCTACCGTGCCAATGTTTTTATGCAACGTGGAACCCCTGGCATGGTGATTCGTGCAGTACAAACCGAAATTCCTAACTTTGACAGCCTAAATCTCCCTCCTATTTTAAAGGAGCTGATTATGGAAAAAAATGGGCTGATTTTAATTGTAGGGGGAACGGGATCGGGTAAATCCACCAGCTTGGCAAGCTTGGTAGATTATCGAAACCATGAAAGTGAGGGACACATTATTACCATTGAAGACCCCATTGAGTTTGTTCACTCTCACAAACGCAGTATTGTGACACAACGCGAAGTAGGCGTGGATACCGAGACCTATGATTCCGCGTTAAAAAATACACTACGACAAGCACCCAATGTTATTTTGATTGGAGAAATTCGAGCCAAAGAGACCATGGGACATGCCATTGCCTTTGCTGAAACAGGTCACTTATGCTTGTCTACCTTACACTCCAACAACACCAACCAAACGCTGGATCGTATCATTAATTTTTTCCCTACCGATCAACACGCACATATTTTAATGGATCTTTCTCTCAACCTGAAAGCCATTGTCTCTCAGCGCCTTATCCCTAAAATAGGGGGAGGGCTCATTGCAGCGGTTGAAGTACTGATTAATACCCCAAGAATCAGCGAACTCATTTTAAACGGTCAAGTCAGTGAAATTAAACAGCTCATGCAAAATTCACAGGCAATGGGGATGCAAACTTTTGATCAAGCCCTGTTTAAACTCTATGAAGATGAACTCGTCACCTACGAAGATGCATTACGTGCAGCAGATTCAGCCAATGATTTACGCTTAAGCATTAAACTAAACAGCAAACGCTCCGCTCCCAATGAGGAAACGACCAGTGGTGTAGCCGCTGAAAAAACACAATTTCAACTCAAAACAGACCCAACTAACTCCGAAAATTAAATACATAATCATTATGCTAAAAAATATTAAAACGCTCTTTCTACTTACCTTGCTTCTTAATGGAACGCCGTATGCTATTGCTAATAACAAAGCCGTCAATCAAGATGAATCCAATACTCCACCCAATGAAATCAAAGTATTTTGTAAAGATCTTTCCAAAAAACTTCGTACCATAAGGTACCAAGGTTGCTTAGATCTTGGGTTACAAGTTGCCACCTCTCAAAGTGTCGAAGGACGTCCGCTTACCTATCGTGAATACATTCCCGAAACCATTGAATCTGTACCCAAGCGCCCCAAAGGGCGTATTCTATTTTTAAGTGGTATTCACGGCGACGAATACTCCAGCATCAGCATTACTTACCTCTGGATGTTAGCCATGCTCAAGCACCCCGAAAGCACAGGACAACACTGGCTATTTTTACCCTTAGCCAACCCTGACGGTCTGCTTGGCAAAAAACCTTCCACTCGAATGAACGCCAATGGCGTCGATCTCAATCGAAATTTTCCTTCCCCAGACTGGGAGCAACTCGCCTTGTCTTACTGGGATCATTTTTATCGAAAAAACAAACGCCGCTACCCTGGATCCTCTCCCGCCTCCGAACCCGAAACACAATGGCTGGTTGAAACCATTGAACGTTTTAAGCCCGATGCTATTATCTCGGTACATGCGCCCTACGGTTTAATTGATTACGATGGCCCTGAACATGCTACACCCGATAGTATTGGAAGCTTAAAACATAAAGAACTGGGAACCTACCCTGGGTCACTGGGGCGCTATGCAGGGGAGTATTTAAATGTCCCCGTATTAACATTAGAATTGCATGCGGCTGGCGCCATGCCAACTGAAAAAGAAATTTACAATATCTGGCAAGATATTGAGAAATGGGCTGAGCTTAAGTTAAAACGCAAAGAGACCGATTTTTAGATATGCTTTACATTTCATCCTCCCTGTCAAAAAAAGGAAGGGGGGGGGGATAAAATTTAAAAACATAATACCCAAATCTACACTTAGAAACACGGATCCTACGCTTTCGTATCAAAGTCTTTATCAGATTGCGATTCAATCACCATTTTCCAATCACCATTATCACCTCGTTGCCAATATTGATGCACCCATTGGTTATCAATGTCCGCTGGAAACGTCACATACAATAAATCTTTCTCTTGAGGGTAGCGGTAGACGCTCACCCTTTTCCAGTCAACACTTAGATAGTGACTGTTCAACCAGCTTTTAACCTCTAAGAGTACTAAATCATTAGAAGACTGATTATTAGAATCACTTGTACGATCAAGCTCGCTCAAGCTGTCTACAATCAAAAAAGGCGTTTCAAATGGCAAGCGATACATGGTCAAAAGCTTTTCCATCGCGGTATTATTTAAGACCACACACCCTCTACTAGCTTTAGGATCTCTAATGTAGGTATCTCTAGGCGTACCGTGCAACCAAATACCACTGCCTGTCCTGCCCTTTTTTACATCCCAGTCATTGGGATAGTTAATAGGTAACGCACCTACCCCGTACAGTTCAGATACGTCAGAATCTGGCAGTCGCTCAACAATATGATACACACCTAACGGCGTACCACGATCTCCTTCTCTTTGTTTTCCCGCGCCAGAACGCCCCATAGAGATATAATAGTTCGCAATTTGTTGCATTGCGTCCTGTTCGTCTCGTTCATAAACATATAAACGATTTTCAGATAAGTCCACCAGTACAAAATTAGGTTGTTCACCCATCTTAAGCACATAGCGTTCAAACGTACTATTATTAGGAAATTCTGTTTGTGAAAACTGCCAACGCACCACCGCTTCATTTTGTAATCGACCAATGGTTCTTGAATTTTTTTGGTGAATGTTATGCAACAATGATCGCTGTCCAGATTTAAGCGTCAATAAATCCGCCTTAAGCAATTGAGCCAACTTATAGTTCGGATAACGTTCGCTGAGTTCATTAAACTCATTTAAAGCTCGGTCAACCGAAAGGTTTTGAATAGATTTGAATCCTGAAATCAATTGTTTTTCTGCCAATAAAACATCATCCGCCACGCTTGCAAACGACAGGGAGCTTACCAATGCAAATGTTAATAGGGAGGGGTAAAAAATTTTAACTTTTTTCACTGGCAACCACCTCTTGCACAATTTTCCACTGGTTCCCCTCTAACTGCCATAAAACCACTTTGTACACGCTGTCGTTAAAACTATTCGATTCATATTTTTGTAAAAAACGCGCGCGAACTAAGTTTTTAGCCAGTTGAACGATCTGTACATCATCAAACGCTATTTTAATATACTTAGGGCGCTTTAAGCTGCGGTGTCGACTCTCCTCCCAAACGGAATAACGTAACCCATCTTTTGGCACAAACTCTTTGCTGTGATAAAAGTTTAAATACGACTGAATGTCTTGACTTGCCCATGCGGCACGCCATTGATCCAGTCGCTCTTTTACGGCTAAAATCTCTTGTGTTTCAGGCTGGAATAAAAAGGCTTCTTCAGGTGAAAACTCAGGTAGCTGAATGGAGACATACTCGGAAGGTAAAACAGAGTTTTTAACATCAAAATAGAGCAACTCTCCTGACGGGGATGTAACCGAAGTTTGACTAAAAATTTTTTTATAAGCCTTTTGTGCCTCGAAGGCATACAGTTGGTTTAGATTCGATAACGTGGTGGCCACTTGAATATCGGCTTTTAAGGCAGAGTCCAATAGCTTTTCAGCTTGCTTATAGTCTTGTTGTTTAATTAACAACACGGCCAAATTATTTTGCAATGCTCTAGAGAGTTCAGGCACTTCAATGGTTTCTTGATTAAGCGCATTCCAAATTTTATCCGCTTTATCTAAATCGCCCTTTTGAGCGGCATCCCATCCCTGCTGAAACTGCTCTGCTTGTTTCACTAACACCGCAAGTTTTTCATCTGCCATCACTGGACTGCTGAGGGTAAAAGCAAATAAGATAAATACCAACCCCAGTGTTGCATGAATGAATCGCTTAAAAAACGGTTGTGAATGTTTATCTAACGTACGCAGTACTAAACCTTGTTTTACCATAACCAATGTATCTATCCCCCAAAACCAGTAAACTTCAATAAATTTTATGCATTCTAACGTAAATCACCAATCCCCACCATCCTACTTTTCAGATGTTTTACCTCATCCCTAAGCTGTGCCGCCTGTTCAAAATCTAAAGCTTTTGCTGCTTTGTACATCTCTTTTTCCAATTGCTTTAATTTGGAGAGCATTTCT
>JAMOLY010000167.1 GCA_027068835.1 Thiomicrorhabdus sp.
ATTTAACAAAAGCAGATGCAGCGAAAGCACTAGATGCGACGGTTTCTGCAATTACTGGAGCAATGAGTAAAGGGGACTCTGTTGCTATTATCGGTTTTGGTACGTTTAAAGTTGGGGATCGTGCTGCACGTACGGGTCGTAATCCTCAAACAGGTGCAGAGATGCAAATTCCAGCGGCTAAAGTACCTAAATTTACAGCAGGTAAAGCGCTTAAAGAAGCGGTTAATGGTTAGTTGATTTTGTCGTTTTAAAAAAATGAAGAAAACTTTACCTTTTCGATTGACAACCTCTCTCATCACTCTATAATACGCCACATCAATTAATAAGCAGTCTAGAGTGGCTTACCAGAGAGGTTTAATTGGGTGATTAGCTCAGTTGGGAGAGCATCGCCCTTACAAGGCGAGGGTCACTGGTTCGAGCCCAGTATCACCCACCATACAATTAGGAGCGGTAGTTCAGCTGGTTAGAATGCTTGCCTGTCACGCAGGAGGTCGCGGGTTCGAATCCCGTCCGCTCCGCCATATTTTAAAGTCAGTCTTGACTGGCTTTTTTATTGCATATTATTTTAAGTTTTATTATTAATAAATTAATAAATAGTAGGCAATATTTATTTAACATCTTTTGATAAAGGCGTGTTAAATAACCCAGGGTGATTAGCTCAGCTGGGAGAGCATCGCCCTTACAAGGCGAGGGTCACTGGTTCGAGCCCAGTATCACCCACCATACAATTAGGAGCGGTAGTTCAGTTGGTTAGAATGCTTGCCTGTCACGCAGGAGGTCGCGGGTTCGAATCCCGTCCGCTCCGCCATTATTTAAAAGGCCATTATGGAATAAAATCCACAATGGCTTTTTTGCTTTAGAGGCTTTGAGTTTTATCTGAGTGTGTGTATATATAGCCCTTACAGCTAAAGATCACCACATTTTAAGTTGCCAGGTACAGCAATGTGGATTTGCTTTGGCTTGGGAAGTTTTAAGTTATCCATAATGGTCGAAAACGCTTCCAAAGATTTATTCGCTCCAATTCGAGCATTGAATACTTTTTCTTCGGCAATAGTAGATTGGCTTAAGCCGTGATAGTCATGTGCGGGAAAAACGATGGTATCTTCCGGCAAGGTAAATAGTTTTTGCGTAATAGAGTGGTAAAGGGCTTGATTGCTTCCTAATTGAAAGTCGGTACGGCCACAGTCTCGTATTAAAAGCGCATCTCCTGTAAAAGCTACGCCATCAATCAAATAGGTGCTGTCGTTATCGGTATGTCCAGGAGTGTGTAAAACACGAATCTCTTGTTTACCCAATGTTAAAATATCACTTTCAGAGGTTAAAATATCCGCACATTTGGATCCTGAGTTTTTATGGATAACAATTTTTGCCCCTGTTTTTTTACGCAAAGACCCAGCTCCTGTAATATGATCGGCATGAACATGGGTCTCCAATAGATATTTAATCGTCAATCCTAACTGGGTAATATGTTGAAAATCTCGTTCCACTTGCTCCAAAACCGTATCGATGATGGCGGCTTCCTTGGTTTTTTCATCCCAAATTAAATAAGTATATGTCCATGTATCATAATCAAATAATTGGCGAATTTTCATATCAAGAGCCTTGTCGTTTGTTTGTTATAATGCGCTAAAACCACGATTCCTCAATAAGCTTAACTTATATAGCCATAAGTAAAGTGGTGTAAATTTTTTAATTATTATCCTTATATAAAGTTACTTCGTCAATCATGAACCCTATTTTGTTTCCGCTTAAAAAAAATGATCTACAGCCCTTGCTT
>JAMOLY010000168.1 GCA_027068835.1 Thiomicrorhabdus sp.
TAGACATGGCATCGTAACTAAAGTAAGTAAAGACGAATTATAACACCATTATTTACTTCACAACATAAAACTGTTATTCACACAGGGCTTTATTGCATCTTAGAATCAAAAAATTCATCAGATATAGCCGTTAATTTTTGATTGTCTATAAGCCACTGACCAAACTGATTATTTGGATAAGTCACGTCAATGGTTACGGACAATTCTTGTGGTGTCGAGAAATCATAATTTATAAAACCACTTTCTTGATTAGTTGTTTGTCTAAATTCGCAATTCGGACAAAACCCAGTATACGATAACAATGTTATTTGCCCAGATTCATTGTTTGTGGCATTACCTAATGACCAACGAGGGTCACCGTTTTCATCGTAATAATACATTATCATTACAATGGCATCGCCCTTGGTGTTGACACTAATGCCCCAACCAGAATCTGCTGGATTATAAAAAGAACCAGTAAATTGTTTGGTTGTGGTTTGATTGGAGATATTGAGGTAGGAAAATGGTTCAGAACCTTCTCTGCCATTGATATTCCATACAAATAAGGCATTTTTAGCATCTGTAAAATCTAAATTCACCTGCCCAACTATTTCAGATGATGCCGTTCTTGTTGCTTCATCCCAACTAAAAGTCGACAAATCAGCTTGCCAATTTTCTTGATAAACACCTGAGGCTATATACCATGTTGGTGTTTCATCATCATTATAAGTATACCAAATCATGAACAATCTATCGCCTGCAATATGCACATCTATTCCATGACCACTTCTTTGTGGATTAAACCATAGCCCAGTTTTTGGTCTTATTTGAGTTGAATTTGCATCTGTTGGATTAGAGCCTTTGGCAATTTCATCACTATCACTGATGCCATCACCATCTCTATCGAAAGCTAGGCGTTGACCCAAACCCTTTGGTACTAATGTGTATGTTAGGGTATTTGTGAGAGTTGGTGTAGCCATTAAGCCAATTGAGCTGACATTTTGACTGTCTTGACTAATGAATACATCGTCATCTGCATTAAAAATATAGTTTTGACCGTCACTGGCATTAACAATTAAATCAACTTTGCCACTTTGTGCAATCGCGACTAATTCATCGACTCGCGCATTGCTTTGAGTCGCTTGAGTCAAGCTGACTTGTTGTCCTACACCTGCATGCGTATCTTGTGATTGACCAGGCGTATTTCCCAATGGAATATGACCATTGTCTAATTCAGAACCAGAAAAAGCCATCATCAAAGCAACTAAATCAGCCACCTCTTGATCAGAGTCCACACCAAAAGCCGGCGCACTTAAGAATCGAGAAACCGAATCTATTGCTCCATCATGTAAAAAACCAAACCCAGATAAAGATTCAGTCCGTGACATTTCAAACCCTACTTTTTCATACAAATTTCTTAATTGTGGTGTTTTAATGGATTTTTGTGTAGAACCATCAACACTGACAATACCAAGGTGGTTGGCATCAAAAGGCCCAAGTGGCATGACTTCACCCCCAACACTGACGTTTATAACACCTAACTTTAACTCACCATTAACGGCCATCCCCGCTGGGATCGTATGGCAAGAGCCACATTGAAAGACATTATCAAGCAAACCTAAATTAAATAATTGCAAACCATTTTGAGGATTGCCAGAACCCAGTGATTGACCAGCGTCCGAAAAACGCCCGGAAGTATAATGGTTACTTAAATTTATGTTCTCAGGCAATGTATTATCACTATTTCGGTAGGCATTGGGTGGAAAGGTAATAGTAGACAGCATGGATTTGAAT
>JAMOLY010000169.1 GCA_027068835.1 Thiomicrorhabdus sp.
TCTCTTACACTTACTCAACTGCTTATTTTTAGCGGACTTTTAGGCCTTATTTTTGGTAGTTTTATCTCCATGCTCAGCTGGCGTTTGCCACGCATTATGGAGCATGACGGATCAGAACAGTTTAAAATCATTAGCATGGGGGGATCAAAATGCCCTCAATGCGACAGCGAACTGCCGTGGTATCGACTTATTCCGCTATTTAGTTGGCTTGCCAGTCGCGGACAATGCCACCACTGTCAGGTTAAAATCTCCCCCCGCTACCCCATCATTGAGCTAACCACCGCCATTGGTACAATGCTGGTGGCATGGCAGTTTGGTGCGACCCCCATGGGTTACATGGCGCTGGCCTTTACCCTTATTTTAATCACCATTTGCGTCATTGATTTTGAACACCAGCTAATTTTAGACAACCTAAGTTTGCCACTCTTGTGGCTTGGACTGCTTGTAAACACGCAGTCGGTATTTACCACCCCTACCGAAGCCGTTTGGGGCGCGGCCATTGGTTACATGGTTTTATGGACGGTGTTTCATGCGTTTAAACTCATTACAGGTAAAGAAGGAATGGGCTATGGCGATTTTAAATTACTCGCTGCACTCGGTGCTTGGTTTGGATTTGTGGCGCTGCCACAAATTATTTTAATCGCCGCACTGGCCAGCATACTTGTAAGCGTCGTTGGTATTTTACTCAAGAAGCGCACCGCAAGCAGCCCAATGGCATTTGGCCCTTTTCTCGCTTTAGGTGGCTGGGTGGTTTTATTTTTTGGACATAACTTATTTTAAGCGACGCATAATTTTAAGTCATAAAAAAAGCACTTTCCGAAAAAACGGTAAGTGCTTTTAACATTCAATCACAACCTGCTTAATGCAACGTCTTTTAATTGCCTAAGTTTTGCTCAACAATTTCACAAACTTCATACATCTTCAATCCATTAGAGTTCACAAAATTCATCACATATTGAAACATCCCTGGATCTTTAATCTCCAACTCGGTATCAATAATTAAACACTTTTGACCGTTATACAGCTCAGGATGCAGCAGATCAGAATACACCAAACGTTGGTTTCGGTAACTCGCACCCATTGAGGAAATTCGATCAATCCAGTCACTTGGCCTAAATTTACGACCGTCTTCGGTTATACCTTCAATAATATATTTACAGTGCACGTGATCATCAATCCATTTTTGTGAATTTAAACCCGATTATTCTAGCATAAAATGAGCAATAAACACTGTAAATATCAGGTTTTATAAAAAGAAGCCCTACTCAACCGCCCTTAAAATTCCTTACTTTTTTGCATGATAAAATGGCATAATACCGAGCTATTATTTTCTTCTTCTAAAAAGCATGAGATCCAAAACAGGTTAACTTTATGGCGCAGTATCAAACGGATGATTTACGAATTAAGCACATTACCGAAGTTCTCTCTCCAGCGGAGCTTCATGAGCAATATCCTTTAACCGAAACTGCGGCACAAACCGTTTACGACACTCGCCAAAATATTCACAATATTTTAGCAGGACGAGACGACCGAATTTTAGTTGTCATTGGTCCTTGCTCAATCCATGACCCTGCCGCGGCACGTGACTACGCCAGCCGCCTTAAAGGTCAAATAGAAAAGTACAAAGACGATCTCTTAATCGTAATGCGCGTTTACTTTGAAAAACCACGTACGACAGTTGGCTGGAAAGGCTTAATTAACGATCCCGATTTAAACGAATCGTTTCATATTAATAAAGGACTTGGACTCGCGCGTTCACTGTTATCAGACATCAACAACATGGGTGTACCTGCGGCCACCGAATTTTTAGACCTAATTTCCCCACAATACATTGCCGATTTAGTCGCATGGGGAGCGATTGGCGCACGAACCACCGAAAGCCAAGGTCACCGTGAACTGGCCTCTGGCCTATCTTGCCCCGTTGGCTTTAAAAACGGAACCGACGGCAGTTTTCGAATTGCCGTCGATGCCATTCGTGCGGCCAACAACCCTCACATTTTTTTATCAATGACCAAAAATGGTCACTCGGCTATTTTTGAGACCAACGGCAACGAAGACTGCCATGTGATTTTACGCGGAGGCAACGATGGCCCAAACTATGAGGCTCAGTTTGTAAATGAAGCGGTCGAACAACTGCAAAGCGCTGGCGTAGAAGACAAATTAATGGTGGATTGCAGCCATGCAAACAGTCAGAAAAAACACCAAAATCAACTTATTGTGGCCGACTCCATCGCCCAGCAATTAACTTCGGGCAATGCCAATATTATGGGAGTGATGATTGAAAGCCATATTGAAGCGGGTCGTCAAGACATTGAGCCGGGCAAACAACTCACTTACGGACAAAGCATTACCGATGCTTGCATTCACTGGGACGACAGTTTAGAAGTTTTAGAAACGCTGGCAAACGGTGTGAAAGCCCGAAGAGAGCACTATAACTAAAACCCTAAAATTTAGGGACTAAACACCGACTCACCTACCTGATTAAAAAAAGTACTTCGCTTCTAAAAAGAGTTTGTCATTATTTTTCATCGCTTCAAACATCGGGTTTTCGCCGCCTAAATAGTCAATCACGCCTCCCGTAATATTTACGGATTGCGTTAATTCATATTCAAGCCAAATACGATGAAATCCACCTTTTTCAAACTTACTGCCCAAATACTGGCCTAAGTATCCCAGCGTGGCGCGATCATGGTTAAAGTTGTATAACACTCTCAAGGCAGTTTGCAACTCATGTTCGTCTACAAAATCGGGAAGGTTTTTCATTATGGGGGTATAGCGGGTTAGATAACGATCGGCCACCTCAAGTGATATAGTTGTGTCCGCAATGCCTTTGTACTCAAAACCCAATAATAGATCCATACGATCCTGTGATTTTTCTACGGTGTTGTAAGCCAATCCATTTAAAAAGGCCAGTTCTGCTTTGAGTAACCAAGCCCCCATTAATACATTGGTTGCTGCGCCTACCATATTAAACAGGCCGTACTCTCGTTCGGTTTTATTGTTTATAAAAGACCAGCGACTGTCCTTAAATCGTCCGCCATAAAACGAAAGATCCCAACCAACAAAGCGTCCATTGGCGGCAAATGAAAACGTGGTTTCATCCAATTGCATGGGACGTTTTGAAATGTCTGGAAACTGAACCCCTGGTGGAATGGGAAGCACGGAAGAGGGGAAATATTCGCTATTCATGGCGGCCTCTTTTGGGTCTCTGTGCTCATGCTGTGCTAGCAGTGACACTTGCCAATCATTATAGTAGTAATCTAAACGCGTCATTAAGACAGGCAAACGTAAATCTTCAATGTCCACCAACCCTAATTCTCGGTTATCCAGTGGATTGATTACATCGGTAACTCGAAGTGAATCTGATTTTCCCCAAACAACAATTTGCCGTCCAATTTTTATATCTAAGTTGTCGGTTAGAGAGCCGAGCAAATAGCCTTCTCCTATCTCCAGTTCTGATTCATAGGTATTGAGTGAATCGTTAGAGTAGTGATAACGGCCTTTTTGGCTGTAAATAGGGTCAACAAAGCCTTTTACTTCCAACTTTCCTTGCCACTCAGTTGATATTTTATAATCAAATTCGACCAACCCTGCTAGCTGTAGTTTGGTAAATTCTTGGTAATTACTGTCACCCATAATGGGGGCATTTTCTTGGTAAGCGTAATTGCTGTTAAAGCGAATTTGCCCTGAGGTTTGGAGCGGACTGCGCCCACGACTTTTCAAGGTTACACGATTTGCTTTGACCGAACTTTCTTCTTCATCAAAGCCTAAAAGTGCATCGTCTAAACTGTCGGTACTCTCTGTCATAGCGTCGTCAAACCCTGAAAGTGCCTCTTCTAAAGCGGCACTGTCATTGTCGGCATAACTGCTAAATGACTGAATACTCATCCCACCTATCAACAATAGGCGCGGTAAACCCTTGACCAATAACTTAACCATCATTGATTCCTTTAAAAGATCAAATGCTTTTACAAACCTTTCTCTATGCGACGCACGGTAAAAAAGCTGTCTTTTAAGTTTTGATTAAACTTAATTTCAGAGAGGTTTAATAAGGTTGAGTGCAAAGTCATTTTATCTTTTTTGGTTTTCATCTCAATTTCTGTTGCAACCCAAATGCCATCTATTTTTTTCAACGTTTTTACATCCATGTATTTACGTTTGCCGTCGGTTAAAAAATGAATGGCTCGTACCACCACAAAGTTATCTTGACGAACAAACATGTAGGATTTTGTATACCCCGTCTCATCAATGGTCTCCTGCCTTTTGGGCTTGGTTTCCATAATCCAAACTTTATGCCCTCGTACTTCAGACTCTTTGGCAATTTTATAGGTGTAATCATCAATAGAGCGAGAGGTCATGTCTGCATAAGAGAAGTCAGACCCCATAAAGCTGCTGCTTTTATCACTGCTAACAATACGCTTAGTTTGTCGTAACGCGGGCAGGTACAGCCATTGATCGTCGTCTTTAGCAGATTCTGCATAATCAAACGTTAAAAATGCAGTATCTTTAACATCTTTAGGGTCTAAGAAAAAAATAACACTGTAAGTATCTTCACCAAAATCTTTTTCATACTTTTGCATACTGCGAATGCGTTGATTTCCATGTTTATCAATCAACACCATCTCTAAAATACTGGTGGTATTATCGCCAACATCTCGTTCATCTACTTTTTTTGCAATCTCATCCGCAGTAAGTGAGCTTGCCATACTTACAGAAGAGAACACCCATAACGCCGTTAACATCAGCGCCAATAAAGGGTTTGTTGATAAGCGTTTCATATTATTTCACCTTAAGTCGATAAATAGCGTGGCAACCATTGCATGTTTTTTGTAACGCGGCAAGATGCTCTAAGACCACTTCTCGATCCCCCATTCCTGCGGCTTCGTCGGCAATGCTTTCAAAACCCATATGTGCTTTAGGGCCTTTATCGGTAAAACCTGTAGGCAATTTATCGTGCAATGTTTTGGGGGTTGCTTTCATCATTTTGATCCCTACGGCACGTGCGGCTTCTTCAATTACCTCCATGTCATCCGCCAAGCTGCCTTCTAATATTTTTTGAGTGGCTTCTAAAAACCCTCTCATTTCTGATAACAATGTGGCTTTTTCACTTTCCGTTACCCAAATAATTTCACGCGCATCCTGCGTAACGATTTGCTCTTGTGAAGTCGATTGAGCTTGAGCCAACGACCCCCACAAACAACACCCCATTACGCTCCATAAAAACCCTTTTTTTAAACTTAACTTACGCATTATTTTTCTCCTTTAGTACGATCTTGTTTGGCATAAACCAGTGCCATTAATGCAGGTGATAATAAAAACACCGCCAACAGTGCCATCACAAATGCCAGTGCAGTGAGCAGGCCAAATAAGAATAAATTGGTCATGCTTGAAAACAGGTATAACATAAACCCAATAAACAATACCACGGTTGTCATAATCATGGCTCGCCCTGTGGATGTCAATGTTTTTTCGACTGCAAGGCGTGTATTCATGCCTTGCAGATGGTAACGCCGAAAGTTATGCATAAAGTGCACAATATCATCAACGGCAATTCCTAAGACAATCACTCCAATTAACATCGTAAACAGATCCAGCGGAAACCCAAACAGAACCATAACGGCCAATACAAAAAAGATGGGCAGTAAATTTGGGATCATACTTAATAACCCCAATTTAACACTGGAAAGCAGTGCAATCAGCATCAATGCAATCACCACAAAAGCAATCATATAACTTATGCCCGAACTGTGAATGGCAGCGGCACTGGTTTCAGCCAACAGAGGAATCATGCCCGTTGTGGTCACTTTTATATGCTGTTTTATTTGGGGAGATAACAAACTGTCTTGCCCCAGCTCTTTTTCTAACAAGCTGGCAACTTGCTGTAATAGATCGTGATATTCAAAGGCATCAATCCAAGGGACTTTTACGGTAATACGCGCTTTTGAAAAAGGGGTATCCACAAAGTCTTCCAAATCTTCTGACCCCGAGTTTTCAAATAATAATATCTCTTGTGAAATCAGGTCAGAGTCCGTTGGCAGCGCATAAAACTCAGGGTTGTTTTGATTCAATGCCTTGTGAATTTCCTTAATCACATCCACAACGCTAACCGCTTTGCCCACAAAGTACGTTTCAGTATCAATCACATTAAGCTGGGTTGTTAATCGCTCAATAGCTTGCAGAAGTGTTAAATCGTACACTCCATTTTCAACGCCGGTGTCCACAATCAATTCAATTGAAATACTGCCTCGCAATTCATGGTCAATGACCTCTGTGGCAATGCGCGTTTCGTGATCGGCAGGCAACCACAACAATGGGTTATGTGAATACGTAATTTTAGACGCAAACCCAATGGTAACCGCCATAAACACAATGGAGAACACCACAATTTTTTTAGCGTGATCTTGTGAAAAATGTGCGATCCATTTTAAAAACTGATCCAGCCTATCGTGATGTTCTTGATCTTTAGGAATGATACGCGGCTTAATGTTAAGCACCATCAACAGTGCGGGCAGTAAAATTAAGGTAAAGAGTAAGGCGATCAACACCCCTACGGCGGCAAACAATCCCAAATCTGACACGGGTGCCACTTCCGATGGAATGAAAGAGGCCATACCTGCGGCTGTGGTCAAGGAGGTCATAATAATCGCCAACCCTGAATGTGATAACGTATGGCGAATCGCGCCCTCTTTATTGCCCGTTTCATCAAACTCTTTATAAAATATCGCCAAAATATGAATGGATGCACCCACCCCCACCGCCAATAAAAATGATGGGAGCACTTGGGTCATCACTTTGATTGGCGTGCCATTCCATGCCATAAGCCCCATGGTACTAATCACCGCCAACCCAACAGTGAGTAGCGGTAAAACCACCCCCGAAGCTCTACGAAATAACAGCGCCAACAACACTGAGGTTGCCAAAACAATCATTAGCACAAATTTTTGCATATCGCTCATCATCGATTCTTTTAAAAAAGCCGTAACCGAAGGCGAACCTGCCACATACAGTTTAAAATCATCCGACTGATACTTTGCCACAATATCACTGACCGCATTAACCATTTCGGTGTTCTCTTGATCGGTAATAAAAGGAAGCATTTCACGGGTATTCTCTACCTGAGTTGAGGGACTTGAATTTTCCGTCCCTTCATCACTGAACTCATCATCAAAACCACTTAATTCATCGGCTAAGATTTCAGCCTCATTGCTTAAATTATTAGAAGAAGTATTCGACAAGTTGCTATAAGTATTTGACTCCAAAACAATCACAGTAAAGCGCCCGTCTTCACTCAACAAGATGTTCTCTAGCATGGGGTTTGCCATTGCAATCGCACGAATTTCATTCGCTTCATTTTGCGTTTTAGGCCATTTTTTTAATAACTCATCCACCAGTAATGAGTTGCCCTCTCCAATGGTATTACGTGCATTAATAATAGAAGAGATATCAAATAAATAAGGGACATTTTGAGCCAATTCATTATGCATCTCTTTAAGCTTAGCAAGTGTTTCAAGCTTAAAAACATCACTGGTTTGAATCGCCACCACGATTTTTTCGTCTCGACCAAACTGATTTCTAAAGGCATCATAATCCAAACGTGATTGTGAGGTTTCGTGCAAAAATCCCTCTGTTGAGGTATCTACAGTAATTTTAGGCAAGTTGGATGCAATTAAAATCACCACAATCAAAACTGCCAAAATAAAACGATATGGGTAGTGCGCAATGATGCCGCCCAACTGCCCAAGCTTACGCTCAATAATTTGATTAAATTTTTTCATTCACTCACCCTCAAGCCATTTTGAACCATTTTAACCACCTCTTTTGTCATCTCTGATACAGAAAGATCAACCGTATCAGATTCAATACTTTGTCGCATTGGCGCACTGTTTACATACAAACTTAATCCCCCCGTAATCATAACGTGCAAAGTAAGCGGCTGAACGGGCGTAAACATACCGTTATTAACACCTGTTTCAATAATGCCCTTTAAACAAAACAGTAAACGCTGCATTTGTTGACGAGCTGGTACGGGCATATTCTCCCCCCCTGCCGCCATCTCTCGCATTAAACTTATCGAAATATTAGGATTGGCATAAATTTCGGCTGAAAACGCCGTAATAAACTTTTCCAGCTGAATCCAAACCGAATCATCTTCACTGACCGAAGCGATTACATGATCTGCAACCCCCGAAAAAAGATGCGTCATGCAGGCATCATACAATCCCTGTTTACTGCCAAAATGGTAGTAAATGCTGGCCTTATTCACCCCCGTATCGGCCGCCAATTCATCCATAATCGTGCCATCATACCCATGCATGGCAAATTGTTTAATAGCACACTCTTGAATTAAACAGGCCGTTTTAGACGGTTTTTTAAGCTTGGTTAACATGGAAGGCTCACTTTCACCAAATAATTAACTGAATAGTTTAACTAATTAGTTAAAAAATACAACCCTAAAAATAAAAAACGTAGATGAAAGTCAAAAATATTGGTCTAAAGAAGTATCGTAGGGGGGGGCAGGGCCAACGCATTAAAAATAACTTGCTAAATACGCAAGTTATGAGACATTTCTTTATTTAAAATAAGGAATTCTCGTGAACAATAGCATTAAAGACAGCTTTTCAATCATCAAAGACCCACGACTTGAAAGAAAAAAGCTTCACTCCTTAATCGACATTCTTGTTTTAACCATCTGCG
>JAMOLY010000170.1 GCA_027068835.1 Thiomicrorhabdus sp.
CAAGAGGTACTGCCACGATTGCACGAAGCGGTAGCGGCCATGTCTGAACCGATGGTTGGGCAAGATGCCGTGGCTTTTTACCTATTATCAGAGCAGGTATCAAAAAGTGTTAAGGTGGTGATGTCGGGTCAAGGTGCCGACGAGGTATTTGGAGGGTATTCTTGGTACGCTAAAATGCACCAAGCGGGCAAGGGGATTGATTTGTTCAGTTCCAGTGAAGCAGTAGCGGCATTTGCTCCGTACTATTTTGACCGAACGCATCAAGAGTGGTTAGAGGTGGTGAACACAAAATACCATGTGGACGATGTAACGACTCAGTTGGTGGGCGATGCGCTCACCGAAGGGGGGAGGGATTCTTTTTTAAACGAAGTGTTGCGTTTTGATGTTACCACTTTAATTGTGGATGACCCCGTTAAACGTGTCGATAACATGACCATGGCGTGGGGGCTGGAAGCGCGAGTGCCATTTTTAGATCATAAGCTGGTGGAGTTAGCCATGTTGGCGCCCGCAGAATTAAAAATTAAAGAGAACGGCAAATTTATATTAAAAAAGATTGCACGAGGAATTGTGCCAGATGCAATTATTGACCGCCCTAAAGTGGCGTTTCCAATGCCAGCGCTTAAGTACGTTCGAGGTGAATTTTATGCATTTATGAAGTCATTGCTTACCTCCCCCCAAGCAAAGGCAAGAGGGATTTTTAATCAAGAAAAGTTGCAGCAGCTATTGGAACATCCAGAAGCAAAAGAGAGCTTTACCGCCATTCAGGGCAGTAAATTATGGCATGCGGCACTATTGGAGTTTTGGTTGCAGAAACATGTGGATAAAGTTATTTAGGGTAAAAAGTTCTATATATTTTTTAGTAATAACTTAGTAAGATAGTCGGGAATGTTTAGGGGTGGATTTAACGGTTAAACTTGAAGTTATTTATAAAAGGAAGGTAACGTGGAAAATCAAGGTCCAATTGTACAAGAAACACTTGACCGAATTCATGGTCAGGTTACAAATAACCCAGTGGTGCTTTATATGAAAGGCACACCGCAGATGCCATCGTGTGGTTTTTCGAGCCGTGCGGCGCAAGCGCTGGCAGAAACCGAGGAAAAATTTGCATTTGTTAATATTTTAGCAGACAGCAGTGTCTTTGAGCATTTGCCAAAATATCAAGACTGGCCAACTTTTCCACAGCTTTATATTGGCGGGGAATTGCAAGGAGGGTGTGATATTACCTTGGAGCTGGCAGAATCGGGAGAGCTTAAAAAAATGATGGCTGAGGCTGTCGCTAAGCAATCTGGATAGCAATATTCATTTTGAGCATTCGATGAAAAAAGCACCTTGAACGGTGCTTTTTAGTAAAGAGTGAGCGTAAAAAAATAATGGTTACGTGCACCTTTTAAGGCGTTTTTGATAGTACCCAAATCCATACATAGAAAATACGTTTATAGCACAAACCTTTGACGCACCTAGCAAACTCAAAAAATGACGCATCACCAATAAGGTGACGTTGTCTTTTTTGAATTCGCCATGCACATCAATTGCTTGCACTCTAATTCGTTTTTCTATGTGTGGATTTGGGTAGTAGCCAATTGTTGGTGATCGTACAAAATAGATCGGCGGTTTTTTCGGTATCGTATACGGCGGAATGCGCCTCTTTATTGTCCCACTCTATGCCCGCTTTAACCGCGGCTTTTGCCAGCACGGTTTCACCATAGGCAAGTCCTGCAAGCGATACAGTATCGAAGGTACTGAATTCATGAAAGGG
>JAMOLY010000171.1 GCA_027068835.1 Thiomicrorhabdus sp.
GCCAGAGCTGAAAAACCAAATACTCGTCCACCTTTGACCACTTTGGCCACACGACGAACATTTACTAATTTTTCAATCATTCCGTCGTCTTGTAATTCACGTGAAGACATATATTAATCCTTCCTTTAAAATTCAAGACCGTTTTCACGGGCTGAGTCTGCTAATTGTTGGATGCGACCATGATACTTAAATCCTGAGCGATCAAAAGCAACGGCTGTAACACCCGCTGCTTTTGCTTTTTCAGCAATCGACTTACCGACTGCAGCAGCAGCATCTTTATTACCAGTGTTGCTGATTTCTTTTTTAACGTCCGCTTGAACCGTAGAGCTCGCTGCGATCACCTCTGCTCCATTAGCAGAGATTAACTGAGCATAAATATGCTGAGAAGTACGATGTACGCACAATCTAGGCACTCTAAGCTCTGTAATTTTAGCGCGAGTTTTCTTAGCTCTACGAAGACGGGCTGTTTTCTTATTCATATCAACTTCCAGCTTTATTTCTTCTTAGCTTCTTTACGTAAAATGCGTTCATCAGCATACTTCACACCTTTGCCTTTATATGGCTCAGGTGGGCGGTATGCACGAATTTCAGCAGCAACCTGTCCAACAGCCTGCTTATCCGCGCCTTTTACAACAATTTCAGTCTGTGATGGCGTCTCAACACTAACCCCTTCAGGCAGAGTGTAATTTACAGGATGAGAAAAACCTAACGTCAAATTAAGAACATTGCCATTTGCTTTCGCACGATAACCAACACCCACCAATTGAAGTTTTTTCACATAACCGTCAGTAACACCAACAACCATATTATTAATAATTGAGCGTGCAGTACCTGCCTGCGCCCAACCACCCGCTGCGCCAGCAACGGGCAAACAAATAACCTGATCATTTTCAGACTTAAATTCTACTGCTTTATTAAAAACCTTAGTCAATGAAGCTTTAGAACTTTTCACCGTGACTTCCGTACCATTAAATGCGATTTCAACACCAGCTGGTATGCTCACAGGAGCTTTTGCAATTCTAGACATAATAAATTCCCTTATGCTACGTAGCAAATAACTTCACCACCGATACCCGCTTTGCGTGCATCGTGATCCGTCATAATACCTTTCGATGTTGAAATAACAGCGATACCAAGACCACCAATAACCTTAGGTAACTCGTCCTTGTTTTTATAAACTCGTAAGCCAGGACGACTTACTCGTTTAATCATATCAATAACGGGTTTTCCATCAAAATATTTTAGATCAACTGAAAGCTCAGTTTTTCCACTACTCTCATTAATACTGAATGCAGAAATAAAACCTTCATCACTTAAAACTTTAGCTAATGAAAGCTTCAGCTTTGAAGAAGGCATCAACACATTCGAATGGCCAGCCATTTGGCCATTACGAATGCGAGTCAACATATCAGCAACTGGATCAGACATACTCATAGATAATCATCCTTACCAACTAGCTTTTCTTAAACCAGGAATATCACCTTGCATTGCTAACTCTCTTAGCATGTTACGCGATAAACCAAACTTTTTATAAACACCATGAGGACGCCCTGTTAAACGACAACGATTACGTTGACGAACAGGAGATGCATTACGAGGAAGAGCCGCTAGCTTCTCCATCGCATCCATACGCTCTTCATAACTCTTTGTCATATCAACCGATGCTTTTTTTAAAGCATCACGTTTAACTGCAAACTTAGCCACTATTTTTGCACGTTTCTTTTCGCGCTCAATCATTGATTGCTTAGCCATTAGAAAACCTCTACTTCTTAAATGGAAAATTAAAGGCTTCTAAAAGAGCTTTTGCTTCATCATTTGAATTTGCTGTCGTAACAAAATTAATATCCATCCCGCGGATTTTATCAATTTTTTCAAACTCAATTTCAGGAAAAATAATCTGCTCTTTAATACCTAAATTATAATTTCCACGACCATCAAATGCTTTCGGATTTACACCACGAAAATCTCTTACACGAGGCAAGGATACATTAATCAAACGATCTAGGAATTCATACATCTTAGCTCCTCTTAGGGTAATTTTACACCCTAAAGGATAGCCATCGCGCACTTTAAAACTTGCCACCGACTTGCGGGCTAATGTCTTAACTGCTTTCTGACCTGCAATCGCTTCCATATCAGAAACAGCATGATCCAACACTTTCTTATCACCGATTGCCTCACCAACGCCCATATTGATTGTAATCTTTGTAAGCTTTGGGGCTTGCATCGGCGACTTATAACCAAATTGCTTCACTAACTTAGAAACAATTTCGTCCTTATAAACTACTTGTAATCTTGCCATCTTTCTACCCTATATTAAGCGTCAACCGCTTTACCAGTAGATTTAAAAAAGCGCACTTTAGAACCATCTTCAACCTTAAAGCCAATTTTGCCAGCCTTATTTGTTTCAGGATCAACCAACGCCACATTTGAGGCATCGACAGGCATCTCCTTAGAAAGGATTCCACCTTGCACACCCGTTTGAGGGTTTGACTTGGTATGCTTTTTAACTAAGTTAATACCATCGACCAAAACCTTACCGTTATCAAGAACAGAAGAAACAGAACCACGCTTCCCTTTATCTTTTCCTGCAATAACGACAATTTCATCACCATTTCTTAAACGATTCATATCTTTTTCCTTATAGTACTTCAGGAGCTAAAGAAACTATTTTCATAAATCTTTCATTACGAAGCTCGCGAGTTACAGGGCCAAAAATACGAGTGCCAATCGGCTCAAGCTTTGCATTCAGGATAACTGCTGAGTTACCATCAAACTTAATCAAAGAACCATCTGGACGCCTTACACCCTTAGCAGTACGAACCACTACAGCATTATAGACATCACCCTTCTTAACTTTACCACGTGGCGTCGCTTCTTTAACGCTCACTTTAATCACATCACCAACACTGGCATAACGACGTTTTGATCCGCCTAATACCTTAATGCATTGAACGCGTCGTGCTCCGCTGTTATCAGCGACATCAAGCACTGTTTGCATCTGAATCATGGTGGTACTCCATCCATAAAAAAATAAAAATTATTCACAGCACAAAAACCACTTAAAAAAGCAGTTCCTAATATATTTATTAGGCTTACTCTTTAGAGTGGTTTAAATCATTCTGCTAATTATAACAAAATAATTCCTAAAATGCTATAAAAGTTAGATTTTAGCTTTACTATCAATACTAACTAAAGTCCACGACTTGTTTTTTGACAACGGCTTACACTCTTCAATCGTGACCGTATCACCGACACCACAAGCATTTTTAGCGTCATGCGCCATAACTTTAGTTGATTTTCTAATAAACTTTTTATATTTAGCATGCTTAACAAAACGCGCCGTTAATACGACGATTGAGTCTTGCATACCATTACTTACAACAACACCCTGTGCTGTACGGGCTTTTTTCTCTTGGCCAGCCATCTTTAGTTACTCACTTTTTGACGAATGATTGTTTTAACTCTTGCAATTGTACGACGTACTTTCTTTAATTGCGACGAGCTGGATAACTGACCAGTTGCATTTTGCATTCTTAGATTAAATTGCTCTTTTAACAACCCAAGCAATTCATCCTTTAGCTCATCAACTGACTTTTCATTTAATTCTTTTGCAGTCATTTACATCACCGTTTTCGTTACGACTTGTGTTTTAAAAGGCAACTTAGCTGCAGCAAGCTCAAAAGCTTCTCGAGCCAAGGCCTCATTAACACCTTGAATTTCATACAACACGCGCCCAGGCTGAATCTGAGCAACCCAGTATTCTACACTTCCCTTACCTTTACCCATACGAACCTCTAAAGGCTTATTGGTAATCGGCTTATCAGGGAACACTCGAATCCAAATTTTAGCACCACGCTTAACGTGACGAGTCATAACACGACGTCCAGCTTCGATTTGTCGTGAAGTCATTCTTCCGCGCTCAAGAGCTTTAAGACCGAAATCACCGAAGCTAACTTTGTTTCCGACTTGCGCCAGACCACGGTTACGTCCTTTGTGTACTTTTCTGAACTTAGTACGTTTAGGCATTAACATAGCTAGTTATCCTTTTATTTACGGCCTTTTTTGCCCTTAGACTGGTTGTTATCTGTTAACGACAACTTTCCTAATTTCTCACCTTTGAAGATCCACACCTTTACGCCAATTTTACCGTAAGTTGTATCTGCTTCATAAGCGGCATAATCGATATCTGCACGAAAAGTATGAAGAGGAACTCGTCCTTCTCTGTACCATTCACCACGTGCAATATCAGCACCATTCAAACGACCTGAAACAGCAACTTTAATGCCTTCAGCTCCTAAACGCATCGCATTACCAACCGCACGCTTCATGGCTCTACGAAACTGAATACGCTTTTCAAGTTGCTGGGCGATCCCCTCTCCAACGAGTTTAGCATCTAGCTCTGGTGTTTTAATTTCTTCAATATTGATATTCACCTGCATACCTGTCATGGCAGCCAATGACTTCTTTAACTTCTCAATATCTTCACCTTTCTTACCAATAACAACACCAGGACGCGCAGTATGGATCGTCACACGAATTCCATTTGCAACACGTTCAATGTTGATTTTACTGATAGAGGCATGCTTTAACTTGCTATTTAGTTCGTTACGAATTTCAACATCACTGATAAGAAAATCAGAAAAGTTTTTACTATCCGCATACCAACGAGCATTCCAATCTTTGCTTATACCAAGACGGATGCCAATAGGATGTACTTTTTGACCCATTCTGACTCTCCTTACTTATCGCCGACCGTAACAGTAATATGACTGATACGTTTTAAAATACGATTACCGCGACCTTTAGCACGAGCGCGCATACGCTTCATGATAGGCCCCGCATCTACAAATGCTGCTGTAACAATCAACTCATCAATATCAGCACCTTCATTATTTTCAGCATTAGCGATCGCTGAGTTTAAGACGGACTTAATCAACCCCGCAGCTTTTTTATCACTAAATGACAAAAGATTAATTGCTGTTTCAATATCCTTTCCACGGATCTGATCAATCACTAGGCGCGCTTTCTGAGGAGAAATACGGGCAAATTTATGTGTTGCACTTACTTGCATATTATTCTCCTATTAACGCTTAGATTTCTTATCAGCAGCATGACCGCGATAATAGCGAGTTAATGAAAACTCACCAAGCTTATGACCTACCATGTTTTCAGAAATGAAAACAGGGATATGCTCTCTTCCATTATGAACTGCGATTGTCAAACCAATCATGTCAGGAAGAATCATAGATCTTCTTGACCAAGTTTTAATGGGACGTTTATTACCAGATTCTTGCGCCTCGATCACTTTTTTATACAAGTGATGATCAACAAAAGGTCCTTTTTTAACTGAACGTGGCATCAGTGTCCTTCCTTATTTTTTATTTCGACGACGTACGATCATTCCATCTGTACGCTTATTACTACGAGTTTTCTTACCTTTGGTTGGAACGCCCCAAGGCGTACAAGGGTTACGACCACCAGATGTACGACCCTCACCACCACCATGCGGGTGATCAACAGGGTTCATCGCCACACCACGAACGGTAGGGCGAACACCACGCCAACGTTTTGCACCCGCTTTCCCAAGCTTACGCAAACTGTGCTCAGCGTTACCCACTTCACCAATGGTTGCCTTACACTCTGCAAGAATCTTACGCATCTCACCTGAGCGAAGCTTAAGTAAAACATAGGCTCCATCACGACCCGCAATAGAAACTGAAACACCTGCACTACGTGCAATTTGCGCCCCTTTTCCTGGGCGCATTTCAATATTATGAATTACCGTACCAACGGGAATATTTCGTAGAGGCAAACAATTACCAGGCTTTATTGAAACATGATCCCCTGACTCTACAATATCACCAGCAACCAGGCTCTTAGGTGCAATAATATAAGCGCGCTCACCATCGGCATACTTCAATAAAGCAATATGCGCGGAACGATTTGGATCATACTCTAAACGCTCAACTGTGGCAGAAACTCCGGTTTTAGCGCGCTTAAAATCAACTAAACGATAGTGCTGTTTATGCCCTCCACCATGATGCCGAACAGTAATACGACCGTTATTATTACGACCACCTGTTTTTGATTTCTTTTCAAGTAGTGCTGAATGAGGCTTACCTTTATGCAAAGTTGGCTCAACAACACTTACAACAAAACGACGACCTGGAGAGGTCGGCTTTGACTTCTTAATAATTGCCATGTTGAAACTCCTTACTCAGCAGCTGCAAAATCAATTTCTTGACCGGGAGCCAAACGAACAACAGCCTTACGGATACCATTACGCTGACCTTGACGACCCTTAAAGACTTTACGCTTACCTTTAATATTTAGCATATTGACAGACTGAACCTTTACATCAAACAACGACTCAACCGCTTGTTTAACTTCAGGCTTAGTTGCTGTTGAAACAACCTTAAACACATACTGCTCTTTTTTATCCGCAAGCAATGCTGCTTTTTCAGAAATATGCGGGGCAAGCAAAACTTTCAGAATTCTTTCTTCATTCATGCCAATTGCTCCTCTAGTTGTTTAACAGCCGCTTGAGTCATCACGATTGTCTGAAAGCCAATTAAGCTTACAGGATCAATTGATGCAACATCACAAACATCTGCACTGTAAAGATTACGAGAAGAAAGATACAAATACTCATCAAACCCTTCTGTAACCACCAAAGCATCCTTCACATTTAACTGTGCAAGCTTTGCTTTAAATTCTTTTGTCTTAGGCGCATCTACTTTAAACTCGTCCACAACCACAAGTCGACCACTACGATTTAACTCAGCCACAATCGAACGCATCGCACCACGATACATTTTCTTGTTTACTTTTTCTGAAAAATCACGGTTATGCCCTGGAAAAGCACGTCCACCACCAACCCAAATAGGACTACGACTTGTACCCGCTCGAGCACGACCTGTTCCCTTTTGATTCCATGGCTTTGCTCCACCACCACTAACCGCAGCACGGTTCTTTTGGCTTTTAGTTCCCGCACGGGCTCCGTTCATGTAAGCTGTAACAACTTGATGCACAAGTGCTTCATTAAAGTCTGTACCAAACAAATCTTCTGAAACAGAAACTGCACCAGATTCTTTACCTGTAGCTAATTCAATTAATTTTAATTCCATCATGCCCACCTTACTTGACCGCTTTACGAACGATGACAGTACTGTTTTTAGCACCAGGGACTGCGCCCTTAATCAACAACAGACCATTTTCTGCATCGACCTTAACTAAATCTAAGTTCTGTGTTGTTTGACGAACATCGCCCATGTGACCAGACATCTTTTTACCTTTAAAGACGCGACCAGGCGTTTGGTTTTGACCAATTGACCCGTTGGAACGATGAGAAATCGAGTTACCATGTGTTGCATCTTGCATCGTAAAATTATGACGCTTAATCCCACCTTGAAAACCCTTTCCCTTTGTCGTTCCCGTTACGTCAACCACTGAGACCTCATTAAAACGCTCAACTGTAAGCACACTGCCCACATCCAAACCTTCCATCTCAGAAACAGAATCTGCACGAAACTCCCAAAGACCTCTACCCGCTTCAACACCCGCTTTTGCAAAGTGCCCGGCTCTTGGCTTTGTGACTCGACCAGCATGCACCGAACCTGTAGTAACCTGAACAGCAGAATACCCATCAGCTTCAAGTGTTTTAACTTGGGTGATGCGATTCACCTCAACTTCCACAACCGTAACTGGAGTAGAGACACCATCCTCGTCAAAAACACGAGTCATGCCAATCTTTTTACCAATGATACCAATACTCATATCATTTCCTCATTATTATTTATTGCTAGCCATAACGACTGACGACTAACCAAATTGCGACTAACGCAATTCCAATTGAACATCCACACCAGCTGCCAAATCTAGCTTCATCAATGCATCAACAGTCTTCTCTGTTGGATCAACAATATCTAATAGACGCTTATGAGTACGTATTTCGTACTGATCACGCGCATCTTTATTGACATGTGGTGAGATTAAGATTGTAAAACGTTCTTTACGTGTCGGCAAAGGAATTGGGCCACGAATCTGTGCACCCGTTCTCTTTGCAGTTTCCGTAATTTCACGAGCAGACTGATCAATCAAACGATGATCAAACGCTTTTAAACGAATACGAATATTCTGAGTTGCCATAATCTCTGTCTCATTTATTTATAAAAAGCCTACACTTATCTTTGCATGCAAACTAAGGGAGCGGATTATAACAACATAACCCAATTAAAACAACCCCTTAAAGCACGGAAAGAAGCGCCAGCCATTTACACACACTTTCACTCCAATAATAAGCGAAGACAAAAAAAGGAGCCTAGAGCTCCTTTTTAAGGTTTTCACAAGTATTACCGCTATATTTAATCTAAAATCTTAGCCACAACACCCGCGCCAACCGTACGTCCACCTTCACGAATCGCAAAACGCAATCCTTCGTTCATCGCGATTGGGTTGATTAACTCAACCTTCATTTGAACGTTATCACCTGGCATAACCATCTCTGTACCTTCTGGTAAGGTACATGCGCCAGTCACATCCGTTGTACGGAAGTAGAACTGCGGACGATACCCTTGGAAGA
>JAMOLY010000172.1 GCA_027068835.1 Thiomicrorhabdus sp.
GTTTTATATTCGATATTACAACAATAAAAGGCTAAGTTCCGTGATTGGATATATTACGCCAGTTCAAAAAAGAAAAGATTTACTTAATGTGGCTTAGAAAGCCTACAGAAATACTTGACCACTACAGACAGTCAAAAGTTTCACTTTTGACTGTCTGTAGTGTACTTTTTTTGTTATGGTTAAACCTTCACAAAAACCAACTCATTTTCAATTTTAGCCTCATAAACAGGCACACTCAGTGTTTCATTTTCAATGCACTCGCCTGTGACCAAATTGTAATGCTCTTTATAAAGCGGTGCAGCCACCACTAAAGCATCACCAATGCTACCCGTGATACCACGTGAAAGTGCATTTATTTTTGCGACGGGATCGTAATTACTGATGGCGTACACCTTGCCATCAATGTAAAAGATCGCAACTTCTTTGCCATTAACCAATGCGTTGACACCAGCATCGGGGATTAAATCATTTATTGAACAAACCGATTGAAATTCACTCATTGTATATTCCTTACAATTTTTCTCCCCCCCCCTATCTAAAAATTAAGGGGGGGGGAGAATTTTTTAATGTTTATTTGATAAATAAGAGGGGAATTTTCTCCCCCCCTATCTTCATTGCTTGATTATGTGAGAGCTGAATTAAACCAGCTCTTTAACCTGAACAGCGATGCCTTTTAATTTCTCATCTTCGGTAGCCGGGCGTAATTGACCGCGCTCTTCTACAAACAACTGTTCAGCGGCTGAATCTACATTCACAAACGAACGGAAACGTTTTGCGTACTCTGGGTTTTCAACGACTCGCTTCCAGTCACAAGCATAAGTTGCACGCAGTGCGGCCAACTGTGTCTCAAGCTCTTCACCAATGTTCAACGAATCATTAATGACTACGTCTTGAAGGTAAGCCAAGCCACCTTCTAAGTTCTCTAACCATGTGGCGGTACGTTGTAAACGGTCTGCAGTTTTAATGTAGAACATCAACAAGCGGTCAACGTATTTAAAGACCTCTTCTTGCGTTAAATCTGAAGCAAATAGATCGGCATGACGTGGCTTCATTCCACCGTTACCACACACGTATAAGTTCCAACCATTTTCGGTTGAGATCAACCCAATGTCTTTGGCTTGTGCTTCGGCACATTCACGCGTACAACCCGAAACACCCATTTTCATTTTGTGAGGTGAACGCAAGCCTTTATAACGATTTTCTAACTCAATCGCCATCGTGACCGAATCATCCAAACCAAAACGACACCATGTTGAACCCACACAGGATTTAACGGTACGCAACGCTTTAGCATAGGCTTGACCCGATTCAAATCCAGCTTCAACCAGTGTCTTCCAAATAGCGGGTAAGTCATTGATTTGTGCGCCAAACAGTACAATACGTTGCCCGCCGTTTACTTTGGTGTACAGTTTGTATTTTTGAGCGACTTCACCCAGTACAATTAATTTTTCAGGGGTAATTTCCCCCCCCGGTACACGAGGAATCACAGAGTACGTGCCGTCTTTTTGCATGTTTCCAAGATAGCTGTCGTTGGTATCTTGCAATGGGATTTGAGTTTGATCTAATGCATACGCATTCCACAAAGAGCTGAATATGTTTCCAGATGTTTGCTTACAAATATCACAACCGTGCCCTTTTCCGTGCTTAGAAATTAGGGTTGAAAAGTCCTTAATCTCTTCCACTTGGCAGATGTGATACAGCTCTTGACGTGTATGAGCAAAATGCTCACAGAGGTCGGTATTGACTTCCACACCGCGTTTCTCAAGCTCACTGTTTAGTACGTTGTTCACCAACTGAATACAACCTCCACACCCTGTTCCCGCTTCGGTGGTGGCTTTAATGTCTGCCATGGTGCAACAACCGCTTTCAACGGCGTTGATAATGTCACCTTTAGACACGTCATAACAAGAACACAACTGTGCTGAATCTGGCAGTGCATCAGGGCCAAACAAATCTTCTCCCCCTCCGCCACGGTTTGGTAAGATCAACGCATCAGGATGCTCAGGTAGATCCATGTCGTTCAACATGATTTGCAGTAAGTTACTAAAGTCTTCGGCATCGCCGACTAGTACCGCACCTAACAGTTTTTTACCATCTGGCGTAACCACAATTTTTTTATAAATTTCTTCAGGCCCGTTCTCATACACATACGACAACGCATCTTCATCATTACCATGCGGATCACCAATCGAACCAACGTCCACACCCATTAATTTTAATTTGGTGCTCATGTCAGAGCCTTTAAACTCGGCCGACTTACCGTTTAACTGATCGACCACCGCTTGCGCCATCGCATAGCCTGGTGCAACCAAACCGTAAGTAATGCCGTCATGCAAAGCACACTCACCAATAGCAAATACATCTGCATCAGAGGTATGGCACTGATCATCAATTAAAATACCGCCACGAGGCCCAAGGGTTAAACCAACTTTTTCAGCCAAATCGTCTCGTGGGCGAATCCCCGCTGAGAACAGAACGATATCGGTTTCTAAGGTTTCGCCATCGGCAAACACCATTTTATTTTGGCAAGTATCGCCATCTGAAATAATAGTGGTCGCTTTCGAGCAATGTACGCGCACGCCTAGGTTTTCAATTTTACGTTTTAACAGTGCCGCGCCGCCATCGTCTAACTGAACCGGCATTAAGCGCGGTGCAAATTCTACGACGTGGGTTTCTAGCCCTAAGTCACGCAATGCTTTTGCGGCTTCTAGACCTAACAGTCCACCACCAACGACTACACCGATTTTACCTTTATCGGCTTCGGCCTGAATCATCTCTAAATCTTCAATGGTACGGTAGACCAAGCACCCTGCGCGATCATTGCCTTTAATAGGGGGAACAAACGGGTAAGAACCTGTTGCCATCACCAACTTATCGTAAGCGATGGTGACACCGGCATCGGATGTAACGGTTTTCGCTTTTAAATCAATGTTTACCGCTTTATCATTCATGTAGATTTTAACGCCATTTTCTTCGTAAAACCCGGGTTTAACCAGCGATAAATCTTCGGCCGTTTTACCCGAGAAATAAGACGACAGATACACACGATCGTAAGCAACACGAGGTTCCTCACAGAAGGTATGAACCTCAAAATCGGCATAGCCTTTGCTGGCGACCAATTTCTCAATAAAGTTATGGCCAACCATTCCGTTTCCAATAACAACTATTTTTTGCTTACTCATGCATTATTTCCTTTTCTCTAATTCTCTAAATTTTGACTGTAACAACTCAATTAGGAGTTGATCACTTAACTATTGATTAATGATTGTCCGATGATGGTGATGGCGCAAAGCCATCCCCAAATACCAACGTATCTCGATACACTGATACATCATTTTGCGACACTAGATTTTCAAAAATCCAATTAGACCCCGTCACATCTCCAAAGAGGACAGCGCCCTGTATTTTGTTCTCTTTTAACACCACCTTGCGGTAGACATTTTGTGTTAAGTCTTGATACACCAAGGAATCGGTTTTATCCGAATCGGCAAAGTCTCCCGCCGAAAACAGGCTAATCCCCGTTACTTTTAATTTGGTTGAAACAAAGCTTCCTTGATAAGCGGCCGATTTACCCGCCAAGGTTTCCGCCAGCACTTGTGCTTGTTCATACAGCGGTGCAACCAAACCATATAACTGACCACGATGCTCAACACATTCACCCAGTGCATAAATATCTTTAGCGGAGGTCTCAAGCTGGTCGTTGACCACAATGCCTCGGTTGACCTCTAGCCCCATTTTTTTACCTACCCCAACATTGGGGCGAATACCAACGGCCATCACGACGAGATCAGTCTCCACAATTCGACCGTCCGCCATTTTAACGCCTGTCACGTGAGTATCGCCTAAAATTTCAGCCGTTTGCCCTTGCATGACAAATTTCATCCCCCCCTTCTCTAGGCTTTTTTGTAACAATTTGCCCGAGACGGCATCCATTTGCATCTCCATCAGCACGTCGCCTAAATGCACTACGGTGACATCCATGCCACGTTTTATTAGCCCGTTAGCCGCTTCTAAACCGAGCAATCCGCCACCGATAACCACCGCTTTTTGCTTTTTACTTGAGGCATCAATCATTAAGTTGACGTCTCGAACATCTCGAAAGGCCACTACACCCGGCAACTCGTGTCCTGGCACAGGAATAATAAAAGGTGCTGACCCCGTGGCGATCACTAAGGTATCGTAGTCGTAAACATCCCCTTGGCGCGTTGTGATGGTTTTTGCGGCCTGATCCACACCAACCACTTCGGTACTGGTGTGCAAGTGAACCGAGCGTGCTTCAAACCAATCGGCATCGTGTGTCATAATCTCTGGCAACGGTTTTTCTCCCGCTAACACAGGCGACAACATAATTCGGTTATAACCGCCATTTGGCTCTTTGTTAAAGACTCGAATATCATACTGATTAGGCGCTTCAGCCAATAAACGCTCAATAAAACGCGCACCGACCATGCCCGAACCAATCAAAATTAACTTTTGTTTCATACCCGTTCCTGTTGAAACCATCTTAGCGCGACTATTGTAATGGATTTACAGCACTAAACCAATTTGCATACCAACTTTACTTTATTAAACAAAATACAAAAGAGCCTGTGTCCATAAAACAAGACTAACCCACTGATAATAAAGCACTTTAAAAAAGTTAAATTTCTCCCCCCCCCTTCTATTTCCAAACGTACAATACCTCTTTCGATTAATTGATAATAATCAACTTTGCACCAATAACTCTCTGCATCGTGCAAAGTTGGTGCGCAAGCTCATCTGAAATACTTGTTACTATCCACCGTAACAACACAACCTAACTATATTAAAGAATAAATTATAATATGGCCTGATAAATGCTATTAGTGAGATTGTCATTTACATATAAATTTTTTACGGAGTCACACAATGTCAGACAGTACACGTTTTAACCCCCTATCCTTTACAGGGCGTTATCGCATTTTACATTTAACTTGGTTTGCCTTTTTTATGTCCTTTGTGGTCTGGCTAGGCTTAGGCCCCATGATGCCCTTTATTCAAGAGGCACTTGGGCTGAGCAACCAACAAGCGAAAGTACTGCTTATTTTAAATGTGGCCATGACCATTCCCGCTCGAATCATCGTCGGTATGTTAGTCGATAAATTTGGCCCCAAAATCATGTATGCCGCTATCCTAATTCTAGGTGGCTTTATTAGCATCGCCTTTGCATGGGCGGATACCTATGAAGAGCTGGCGCTATTACGATTTTTATCTGGCTTTATTGGAGCAGGTTTTGTAGTCGGAATTCGTATGATCTCCGAATGGTTCCCCGCCAAACAAACAGGGATTGCCCAAGGAATTTACGGTGGCTGGGGTAATTTTGGTTCCGCAGGCGCCGCAATGACCTTACCCTTCATTGCCGTTGCTATGGGGGGAGTAGATGGCTGGCGTTACGCGATTACCTTTGCCAGTGTCGCCGCCATTGTTTACGGTGTCATTTATTTTTTTAGCGTCTCGGATACGCCAAAAGGCTCTACCTACTTTAAACCTAAAAAATCAGGCGCAATGGAAGTCACCTCTAAAGGTGACCTGTTCCTTTATATTTTAATGAATATCCCTCTGTTTTTAGCACTGGGCGTGCTCACATGGAAGCTATCCCCTGAAAACATGGGGCTTATCACCATTGAGACCACCTATGCGATCTATTTAGCACTGGTTGCGACTTATGCAGTGCAGGTCTGGAAAATTTGGCATGTGAATGCACACATTTTAAAAAACCCCGTTCCTGCTCTGCACCGCTATAAATTTAAACAAGTCGCCATTTTAGACTGGGCTTATCTGGTTACCTTTGGAACCGAACTGGCCGTGGTATCCATGTTGGCGATGTTTTACGTCTCTTGGTTTGAGCTGCCTAAAATAACCGCTGCTTTATTAGCGGGCATTTACCCTTTTATTAACCTAGTGGCTCGCCCAGGTGGGGGTTGGATCAGCGATAAATTTGGCCGACGCAGAACATTAATCGTCATTTTTTCAGGAATCGCTGCCAGCTTTTTAGTACTGAGTTTGGTTGAAAAAGAGTGGTCTATTTGGTTGGTCGTAGGCATCACCATCGTCGCTGGTATCTTCTCTAAAGCAGGATCCGGCGCAGTATTTGCCATGGTGCCATTGATTCAACGCCGCATGACAGGACAAATCGCAGGCATGGCAGGTGCTTACGGTAACGTGGGGGCGGTTGTGTTCTTAACCGTAAACAGCATGGTCGATTACGATGCCTTCTTTATGGTCATCGGTGTCGTTGCCGCCATTGTACTCGTGCTAATCTTCTTCTTTTTAGAAGAACCCGAAGGTACGATGACCGAAGTACTGCCAGACGGAACGGTACAGATGATTGATGTTAAGTAAATCAGCAAAAATCACCTAAACCTTTCCATTCCTTAAAAAGCCAGTTTATACTGGCTTTTTTGGGTTTAACGATAAGAGAAATACAGCGATGAGCAGTCAATTAAAAATCAATATCGGCCTATACAGCTCTGCTGGGGTTAAACCAGAAAACCAAGACTCCTTAAGCTACTGCACGCCCACCGATGAATCGCTAGAAAGTAAGGGAGTCGTCACCGTACTCGCCGATGGTGTAAGCACCAGTGAGGCCGCTAAGCAAGCCAGTCACACCGCCGTTACCTCCTTTATTTCCGACTACTACTCCACACCCGATACATGGAGTACCAAAAAATCGTGTCAACAAATTATTAGCGCCATTAACTCATGGCTCTTTAAACAAGGCAGTAGCCACGCCAATGAACTTAAAGGCTGGGTGACCACCTTTGATGCCATTGTATTTAAATCCACCACCGCCTATATTTTACACGTAGGCGATTCACGTGTTTATCGCCTACGAAATGGGAAGCTCAAGCAACTCACCCGAGACCACATCACATGGCTCAACTCTGAGAGAAGCTACCTAAGCCGTGCACTGGGGGTGGATTCTGCCCTGCAAATTGACTTTAAAACCGAAACACTGGTTGAGGGCGATATTTACCTGCAAACCTCAGATGGCGTACATGAATTTATTCCTGAAGAAGAGATCATTGAACTGCTCGGTTCATCACAGTCGGCTGAAGAGATCGCGCAGCGTTTAGTTGAAAAAGCCATCGCCAATCAATCGGACGACAACCTATCCGCACTGGTCGCCAAAGTGCAACACCTGCCCAACGAAACCAAAGAGGAGGTCTACAACAAACTCTTTGAACTGCCTTTTCCACCCAATTTACAACCGGGTATGAAGCTCGAAGGCTATGAGATACTGCAAGAGCTTAGCGTCTCCCCACGTAGCCAAATTTACCTCGCAAAAGACCTAGAAAATGGCAAAGAACTGGTCGTCAAAACCCCTTCAGAAAACTACAGTGACGATCCTTGGTATTTAGATGGCTTTGTGCGCGAAGAGTGGATTGGGCAACGACTCAAGCACCCTGGGTTAATGAAAACCTACAAACCCCGCGCCAAAAAACAATTTTTATACTTCACCACGGAATACATCAAAGGGCAAACGGTTGGTCAATGGATTACCGAGCACCCCAACCCCAAAATCAGTGAAGTAAGAGAGTACATAGAGCAACTCTCCTGTGCACTCCGTGCTATGCACCGTCAAGACGTGATTCATCAAGACTTAAAACCCGATAACGTCATGATTACCGACAAAGACCGTGTAAAAATAATTGATTTTGGAGCGGTACACGCCGCAGGACTGGCCGAACTCGCCACCGTACTGCAACGCCAACACCCAGAAGGCACACTTAACTACACCGCACCAGAGTACTTAATGGGCGAACCAGGCAGTAAACGGTCGGATATTTTTTCACTCGGGGTCATTTGCTATGAGATGTTGACTGGAAAGCTACCGTACAAAGAGAAATTAGCCAATAAATTTCAGCTTAAAAAATACGAAAGCATGCGCTATATTTCAATTCAAACGCATCGCCCAGACTTACCCGACTGGCTAGATGTAGTGCTTAAAAAAGCCTGCGAACCCAACCCGACTAAACGGTATGGACTGATCTCTGAATTTATTCACGATTTAAAAACACCTAAAAATATCGCTAAAATTACCGCTGAAAAAGAGCCACTATTAAAAAGAAATCCTGTGCTATTTTGGCAAGGTGTCTCATTGATTCTAGTGGTCGTTCTCATAGTATCTCATACGATTTAATTCTAAAAAATCGTTAATTTAACAATTAGTTATAGAGAAATTCTATAACTAATCACAGAAAAAAAATTACGCCAAAGAAAGCGTTTTTTTACACCAAAAACCAACCAGCGTTCCAAATAAAATGCCCAGCGTATTTACCCAAAAATCCAACCACTCAGCGTAACGATTTACATAGGGTTGAATCAACTCAATCATCCCACCCCATACAATAAACACCAACATTAACGCCCACCAATACGTTGGTTTTCGCAGTGCCACAAAAAAAAATAATCCCGCGTACGCCACAAAATGATGTAACTTATCACTGCCCGCCACCTCTGGCAGCTCATCCATTGGCAACAACGATAAAAATGAGATGACAAACAGAATAAAGAGGGTTATCCAAATCCAATACGGCTCAACAA
>JAMOLY010000173.1 GCA_027068835.1 Thiomicrorhabdus sp.
AATTATGACGGCTTGAATCACGTCGTCTTTTAGTTTTTGGTCGTATTTACGTTGTGCCATTGTTTTCTCCTAGATGGGGGAAGAGTTTAATTCATCATCTAGGTACGGGATAGTGTAGACACTCCACACTTTTAGATATGAAGAGTGGAGTTATCAACACATAAAGACATCTATACTAAGGAGGGGTTTTCAACGCGTCAACAGCGATTTTACGCAGTGTTAGGAGAAAATAAAGTAATAAAAAAGGATCTTTTTGTTTACATAGCTAATAATTTCATAAACTCTCCCTCCCCTTGCCGTCAACATAAAAATTACGTAAATTTTTTATAAAAAAGAGACCTCTACTCTATTTTTTTGGCTTTTATGGCGGTTCACCTCTCCTACAGGCATCACTTCCCACTGCCAACAATGCTCCACTTTAGGGTGTGCAATGCTGGGGGGCTCTACGTCCCACCATGGATCAAAACGGTCGGTTTCCTGACCTGTCGAATCAAACTCGACCCCTTCGCGATCGGCAATTAAACACACCTCGCCATTAAACGCTTGCAAGTACAGTAAGTGTGCCAAAATAAGCTGTTTTCCTAAAATATCGCCCTCTTGTTCCGATACCTCAAAATGTTCGATTAACCAACGAACAGGAATTAATGGTAGCTGTGTAATTAAATTTAATGAAATCACTAGATCAATACTCGGGTCATCAAGCCATGATGCTGGTGTGTCCACAAACGGAAAACCGACCATGATACGTTCTAAAGATTCGGTCACATCATGCTCAATCAGTTCAACGTTATCAAACGGCTGCACTAAGGTTCGTGCGGAGTTTAAAAAGACCAAATCGACCAAGAGCACTCTTTCAAACTCGGTTGATAAAAATTGCAAAGGCACGTCGTATAAAGAACCCGCCCCAAGCACCAGCACGGTTCGTTTTTGCACCGCTCGTATTGAGGCACTTAAAATGGCTTTTTGGCAGTGTTGATAATGCACCCCCCAGCTCGATTGACAGCGATTTGCTCGTGCCTCCATTGCAATGGATTCCGTTAAAAACCCCATTTTTTTTGCTACGAGGTTTTCCGTTGAATTAGAAATATATTGCCAAAATTCTTTAAGCATCGTACTTACTCATCCATCCCTAGTGCTTGAATTTTACGGGTAAGAGTGTTTCGTCCCCACCCGAGTAGCACCGCTGCTTTTTGACGATGGTTGTGGCTATAGTGCAGAGCGGCCTCAATCAACACTTTTTCAAACATCGATTCAGCGCAGGTGTGCAAGCCCTCTCTGCCACTTTGTAAAAACTCAGTTGACCAATTTTTAAGCATCGCCTCCCATTGATTTGAATCCTCATTAATAAACATCGATTCGGTTGGATTTTTAAACTCTAAAGGCAGATCTTCCATTTGCACAGTTTTGTCTGGTGCCATAATGGTTAACCAAGTGCATAAACTCTTTAACTGCCGTACATTTCCAGGCCAGGGTAAATTTGATAAAAATTGCTCAACTTTAGCGTTTAAATTTTTCTCTTCCAACCCTAACGAACGTGCTTCTCGTTCCATATAAAAACGTAATAGCAACGAAACATCTTCTTTACGTTCACGCAAGGCGGGTACTTTAATGCGAATAATGTTCAGGCGATACAGCAAATCTTCTCTAAAACGCCCTTCTCGAACCAGTTGTTCCATATTTTGATGCGTCGCTGCCACAATACGAACATCTGTTGATACGGGGGTGCGCCCCCCCACGCGATAAAAAATACCATCGTTTAACACACGCAGTAACCGTGTTTGTAAATCGACAGGCATGTCACCAATTTCATCCAAAAAAAGCGTGCCTCCATTGGCCTCTTCAAAGCGCCCAATGCGCTGAGAATGTGCCCCAGTGAAGGCACCCTTTTCATGGCCAAACAGCTCAGACTCTAATAGATCTCTAGGAATCGCTGCGGTGTTTAAGGCGACAAAAGGCGCTTCCGACCGTGGACTTAATTCATGCAATGCTTGCGCGACCAACTCTTTACCCGTACCCGTTTCACCATTAATTAACACCGTTACATCCAGTTGTGCTACACGCCCTAAGACCCGAAACACCTCTTGCATGGCGGGTGCGGCACCAATGATATTTAAAGGTTGTTTGTCGGTTTTCTGTATTGTTCTACTGCGAGATATCCCGCCAGAAAGGCTACGCTTAATGGCACGTGCAACCAACCCCGTTGCCTCGTCAATATCAAACGGTTTGGGTAGGTATTCAAATGCTTTGCTCTGAAACGATTTAACCGCAGTATTTAAGTCGGCATGAGCAGTCATAATAATGACTGGAATCTTTTTGTTTTTTTCGTGAATCGCTTCCATAAAGGTTAAGCCGTCCATATCTGGCATACGAACATCACTGATAACGACGGTAGGCGGTAAATTTTCAAACGTTTTAAGCGCCTCCAAGGGCGATTCAAATACTTTAATGTCATAGGGTTTATCTTCCAATGCCACCTCAAGTACCCACCGAATGGAAGCATCATCATCCACTATCCAAACAACAGGATTCATTCCTTGGTTTGCTTTCACGCTTTACTCTCCCTCTGTTTCAGCGGTAAATACACATTAAACACCGTTTTTCCTAGCTGGCTCTCTGCCACAATCAAACCATCATGCTTTCGCAGTACATTTTGTGAAACAGGTAAACCCAAGCCAGTGCCTTCAACTTTACTACTCACCATGGGGTAAAAAATAGAGTCAAATACCACTTCGGGAATGCCCTCACCTTCATCCATAATACTAATTACCGCCACCAACGGGTGGGTTTGTGTACCCAGTGTAAACTTGTGTTCAATACGGGTTTTAATGGTCAGTAATCCGCCATGTTTCTCCATGGCTTGGATTGCATTTTTAACCAAATTTAAAATGGCTTGAACCATCGCCTCAAAATCAATCAAAGCGTCAGGAATACTCGGGTCATAATCTTGTTTAATAAAGACATTGACGGGTTTTTCCCCCCCCACTATCTGTAAAACATATCGAATAAGCTCATGAATATTATGAGATTCTTTTTCATGGGTACTTTTAGGCCCCAGCATACGATCCACTAAGTTGCTTAAACGTAGTACTTCTTTAGAGATGACTTCTAAAAAAACCAAATCCCGATCCCCTGGCTGGTGACGTTTTTGCAATAGCTGTGTGGCACCTAATATACCCGCTAGTGGATTTTTAACTTCATGCGCTAAGGTTTTAACCAATAAATTACCCGCTTCATATTGGTGCCAGCGCTCATCCTCTTCAACAATACGATGGTGGCGTTCAGTACTGTAAATTTCAAATAACCAGCCCAGCTTTCCTAGCATGTCATACGGTGATATCGTACAGTTCACACGCACACCATCTTGCCCTGCCACTAAAATGGTATAGTCATGAATGGTAATTTTTTTTTCCGTTGCCTGCTGAATGTTCGCCACTAAATCTGGAAACAGTACCGTCCATTTTTGTTGGTACAAACGCTTTGGGCTTTGCTGAAACAACTCGCCCGCAGCCGAATTGGCATACTGAATGGTTTCATTTTGCGCCACCCAAATAATCGACGTTTCCATGCTTTCCAACATATTTGAAAAAAACGCATTCGATTTATTTGGCATACACCGCTTGCTCCCCGTCAACCATTAAAAACTTAGCCAGTTGATAATCAATCATCTGTTCCGTACCCCCTTCAATCACCACCTTAAAAGGCTCTTTCGCAAGTGAACAGTATATAATCTCAAGCGATACCCCTGTTGTTAAACCTATCGAAGCCAAGTAACGCAACTCTTCTGGTGAGCGGTTTTTAATGCGCCTCACCACCACCGTTTGCCCCTCTTTCACATCACTCAAAGCGCTCAACGTACAGGCGGTAATTTCGCCTGTTTCAGAAGGAATCGGAGAGCCATGCGGGTCATGTGTTGGCTTGCCTAAGACCTCCCACATTCGATTTGCCAACTTATCAGAAATGGAGTGTTCTAATATTTCAGCTTCTGCATCCACTTCATCCCAAGAATAACCCAATCGCTCCACTAAATATTGCTCTAAAATTCGGTGTTTACGTATCATGTCTAACGCAATTTTTCGCCCAGACAACGTAAGCTGAACCCCATAATAAGGCGCATACTCAATCAATAATTTATCCGCTAATTTTTTAAGCATATTTGAAACAGAGGCTTGAGAGATTTCCAAACGCTCAGCAATTGCAGAGGTTTGCACCCCTTTACCAGAAAGTACGCTGCTTTCTAGTTTATAAATAATCTTTAAATAGTCCTCTAAGGCTTTGGAATTCATAAAATATTAACTATTTAACCGCTTCAGAGGTGAGCACATCCTCTTCTTTAATTTTCTCCCCCCCCTGTTCAACCACATGACTTTCAATTTGCGCTTCAACCTGATTAATCACTTGAATACTTTGGTTTTCACTCACATCAACAGTTGCTTTAGCTGATGGGGTTACCTGAGAACCCATTAAGCTTGGATCCATTGGAATATGCTGCCCTGCCATTTTTTCACGCACCACATCAGGGTCTGGAAAAGCGTAAACATATAACCCCACAAACGCCGCCATAAAGGCCAATCGAGTCAAGGTCTTAAGTTGCAACCTTGGCAAACTCACCAACGACAACGCCAAGCCAGTCACCACTCCATTAACCGAGCCTAACGTGCCCGCCAACATCGCCAACAGTGCACCCGATGCCATAATGTAATAGTGCCAAGTAAATTTTGCTTTTTGTGCATTCATTGCTAAGATTCCCATAAATTCTATTTACGGCCTATTTTACTCGATATACCTAAACGCAAACGGGCTATTTTGGTGCAATGCACCTAAAAAACATTATTGCCATTTATACAAAAGGAACTACTCATGAAAAATCCAATAATCGTCGTCGGACTTGGTGAACTGGGCAGCGTGTTTGCACGTGGTTTTTTAAAGCTTGGCTACCCCATTCAAGGCATTAATCGTGCAATGTCCATGTCACAGATGGCACAAGAGGTTCCCAACCCAACGGCCATACTGGTGTCCGTTGGCGAAGCCGATCTGCAAGACACCCTTAAAAAACTGCCTGAAAACTGGAAAAACAATCTAATATTACTGCAAAATGAACTGCTTCCTCGTGATTGGCAAGCCGCAAATATTCAAGCACCCACCGTGATTTCTGTTTGGTTTGAGAAGAAAAAAGGCATGGACAGCAAAATCGTCATCCCTTCACCTATTTATGGACAACATTCCTCCCTTGTAAAAGAAGCATTGGTGACTTTAGAACTACCTAGTTTCATTCTTAACACGGAAGATGAACTTATCTATGAACTAGTTCGCAAAAATCTCTACATTTTAACCACCAATATTGCAGGGTTAGAAGTAGGCGGAAACGTAGAGCAACTGGCACAACAACACCCTGACCTCATGCAAGCCGTTGCCAACGATGTGCTTGATATTCAAGACTGGCTAACGCAAACGGCCAACGACCGTAACCGCTTAATAAAAGGATTGATTGAAGCATTTAATGGTGACCCACAGCACGGCTGTATGGGACGCTCTGCCCCTGCTCGTTTAACACGCACCATCACCATCGCCAATCAAGCCAAGTTAAACGTGCCTAAGTTAAGAGAGATTGCAAAAGCAAACGGGTTGCTTTAAACAAATTACTTTAAAGAGCCTGAAACTGGAGAGACAAAATCATCAGGCTTTAACGCCAACACGGAACAGTTAATCCGCTCAAGAATGGATTCCGAGGTATTACCAATAATCATCCCTGGCAATCCATCACGCCCTAATGTTCCCATAACCAACAAGTCCACTTGATGTTGCTCTACTATGCTTGAAATCACTTCAACCGCCGCCCCTTTGGGCAAAACAATTTCAAATTCCGAACTGTTCAGCGTATTAAGCTCCGTCTCTATCGCGGTTAAGTGCTGTTGGCGAATGTTTTCAGTCCACCTAAGAAAATCGGATTCTGATAAATCAGGGTTCCAATAATGCACCAAGTTTTCAGCATCTGCCTGCCAAGCATGTACCGCTTCTAAGTAAGTATTGCTTTGGTAAACACGGTCTTGTAACTGAGCTATAAATAACGCCTGTTTTAAGATGGATTGATTAAAATCACAAGAAACAAGCGTATCGTCATCCAAGTCCACATCAATGCTCGCCATAATTTTCTTAAAAGGCAGTGCTGTGCCATGTTTATGCAATAAAACAGGGCAAGGGCATTTACGCAAGAGATGCTTGTCTTGGCTGTTAAAAATATTTGTCGTCAACCCCAACGTCGCTTCATCGGTTTGCTTAATGAGCCAGTCAACCGATTTTTTCATCGCATATTGAATGGCTTTGTAAAAGAGTTTGCCAAATAACACCTCGGTATTAAAAGTAATCCCTGCGTCATTCGCCTGCGCTTTCCAAGGCGCAAATTCTTCCAATACCGTTTGTGATTGTTGGCGCATAACCTCTGCGGGCAACACATCCTCAAACCAAAGAAATATACCCGCTTCAGGTTCTGGCAGTACACGCAACACCGTCACCGTTGCACCTTGCGACTTAGCCACCGCAAGCACCCAATCAAACAGTGCTTGTTCATGCTGTGTATTTTGTGAAATCAATAATAAATGGGTTAACATCACCGCTCCCTATTTTAAAATATTGCCCGTTTCGAGATCAAATTCCTTGTCTGACATTAGACTATGCACCGTTTCGATTGCCGCATCATGATAAGGCAGTAACACCATATCTACCCCAAGCGCTTTAAACTCATCCACCTCAGATTGATGGGTAGCAGCCAATGCCACTTTATTCTGAAAGCCCCCCTCTTTTAACGACTTAAACAACACCAAATTTACAGTACGGTCTCGCATTGTACCCAGCACCCACTTGGCTTCATTTAACGGTAAACTGCGAATAAACTCAGCATCTTCGGCATCGCCATAACGGGTTGGCACACCATGCTTGGCACTCTGTTTAATTAACAGCGGATTAAAATCCACCGCCAATACGTGCAACCCCTGTTTTTGTAACGTTTGTGCAATCACCATACCAAACCGCCCCAAACCAAACACAATTACATCCGTAGAACGCGCACGTTGCTGCTGATCCAGAGCCTTCTCTCGGTAAGCTACTTTACGTTCAAAAACACCTAAATAGGGCGATAAAAAACGATACAGCGGTTGAGAATATAAAATCATATAAGTTGAAGCCGAAATCGTAATTAACCCCACCAACGTAATCAAGCCAACCGTCTCTTGATTAATGTGCCCTAAACTAAAGCCTAACGCCGCTAAAATTAGAGAAAACTCCGATATTTGAGCCACCGTTAACCCCGCTAAAAACCCCGTACGTTTGCGATACCCCATGTACCCCATAATAATCATCACAATAATTGGGTTACCAATTAACACAAAGGCCGACAGTAACAGCGCATCCCATATTTGCGCATCCAATGTCGAAAGCTCTAAACTCGCGCCTAAATTAATAAAGAAAAACAGCAATAAGAAATCACGTAAACTGACCAAACGCGCACCAATCAACTCCCGATAATGCGTAGAAGCCAACGAAATCCCCGCCAAAAAAGCCCCTACTTCTTGGCTAAACCCAAGTAAATAACCTGCCGTTGCTCCCAGCATCGCCCAAGAGATCGCAAATAAAATTAAAAGTTCTGGCGAATGCGCCAAACGATTTAATAGGCGAGGAATCACATAACGCATTAGCAGTGCCACCACCACTAACATCAGCAACCCTTTCACCAGCACCATAAACACTTCAAAGCCAATACTAGTACTCTCTTGTGCTTGACCAGTGGCGGTTAATGCAATCATCGCCAACACCACCACAATGTCCTGCACAATTAAAAACCCAATAGCAATACGCCCGTGCAACGCATTTAACTCGCCCTTATCAGACAGCAGTTTGACAATAATAATGGTACTTGAAAAAGTAAGAGCCACCGCAACATACAGTGCAGGAATGGGAGACAACCCAAGAGAAAGTGCAATTAAAAAGCCAAAGACCGAGGTAAAAATAACCTGCCCTAACCCCGTAAATAAAGCCACCACCCCCATGGTTTTAATAATGTGAAGGTCAAGCTTTAACCCCACCACAAACAATAAAATAGCAATACCAATATGGGCAAACAACTCAATCTGAGCACTCTGGCTCACCAACCCCAACACAGAAGGCCCCACCAAAATACCCACCGCAATAAACGCAACAATTAACGGCTGACGTAACCACATCGCAACCATCCCTAAACAAGCAGAGACCGCCAAAAGCATGGTTAATTCAATAAAAGCACTTTCAAACATCGCGTAATATTACCTGTAAACTACTGATTAAGAATGATCTTTACTTCATTCTAGCACAGTGAAATGGTTTAAAATTTTATCGAAATTTTTTAAATTTATGAAATATTTGCTTTGAATGTAATCCCCCCGAAAAATAAACGAATTTAAAAGTAGAATTTCAATTACCCTAAACGGGCAGGAAATTTTATGAAAACATCACGATTTACAGACAGCCAAATAATGAAAATACTCAAGCAAGCCGA
>JAMOLY010000174.1 GCA_027068835.1 Thiomicrorhabdus sp.
ACTCAGGCCTAATGTCAGTTGTTCATTAACGGCCACTTTTGCGCGTGCTCCATAAATTTGATTGGTATCACCTGCATCAAATGATTCGTATTTGACAATAATGTACTGTGGATTCATGGCCGAATCGGTACTTAAAACAGGTTGTCGAAAAGTAATAACTCCTGTTTGGTAATCAATTTGATAGTCTTGATGGCGTGACAGTTCGGTTGTGGAGACAATGACTTCACTGCGCAGTCGATCGCGCACTTCAAGGATTAACTTTTCGCTGTTCATCGCAATGTTATTACGGGTTAGTTGATAAGGCCCTGTTAAGCCATTGCCCTGAAATTCATCTTTTTGAAAGGCTTGGCTTGTATTACTGCCAAAGACGATTACATCATAACGCTCATCGTTATAACGTGCTTTTATACCCGTAAAGGTACGATTGTATTGTGCTAATTTGGTGTCGTTAAAGGCGGTTTGATAGTCACCAAATAGAAAGTAAAATTGATCGTGTTCTAATTTTAAGTAGAGTTTTTCACTGCTGGGAGCGGCGTAACCGTTGTAAGCGGTGTCGCCATAAATGGTGTAGTAGGCATTTGGATCAATGGTTTGAAATAGTTCTGGATCGGTCTCTTTGGGGCTGTTTTTAGCGCTGTCGTAAGCGATGGTCATCAACCACTTTCCTGCAATTTTGCCTTTGGCAAAAAAGGCAACTCGGTTGTCTTGGTAAAGATCGTTTTGGCTTGATTTTTCGTTTAGAGAAACGCTGTTATCCGTTAACGTTTGATAGCCTACCGTACCTTCGGCAAGGCCGACTAAAATCCATGGAGTGCTTTGGGCGTTTAATTTCGTGGTTAACGTTGTAGTAGTGCTATTGGTAAAGGGGAGTGAAAGAGTCAGATTACCTGATTCGGTGGTGGGTTCAAGTGTAATCAATGCGATGCCATCTTGCGTAACGTGATAATCGTGCAGGTCTGTTAAGGCCTCTGGCATGATGCTAAAATTAAAGTTTTTTGACTGTTTTGCCTTGTAGGGCGGATTCACTCGAAACGAGCCTTTTGTGTTGTTTCGTACGGGATAGCCATCTTTATCGAGCAGGCGAATGGCAATCACAGGGTGGGTAATGCCGTCAGCAACTAAAGTGGATTGTGCTTTGACTATTTTGGCTTTGACAGGCTCTGTTGAAAAATGAATGTTTTGTTTAAGTCGCTTAATTTCATTGTCTTGTTGATCGTAAATAATGGCTTCAAATAGATTGTCGCCCTGTTTAAGATCAACGCCTTTCCAAGCGCTTATCGTTCCGCCTTTTGGGTGGGTAATGGTGCCTTCAAAGTTCAGTTTTTCAACGGGCAGTCCTTCAAGCAATAAGCGGACTTTTTGTCCGATTAAGTGTTGGATTGCAATGCGAGTACTGGCCAGCTCTGGCAATGTGGTTGGCGCAGGGTATAACCATTTAATTTTGCTGGATTGTTGTTGTGCCAACCACTGTTTATTAAAATCACTGGCTTGTGCATGAGTTGGGCTTGCTTTAATGGGTGTAACCGCTTGTGTGGCTGTTGATTTTTGTGTGTTATGAACGCCTTGTGTTGGCACAATTAAGGGGGCGCTTTGGTGTGCTTGAATTGAATTTGGGTTGCCTTGATTTAATGTTTTATCTCTGTAAACGTATAGCGTTACACGGCGGTTTTCTTTGCGTGCTTTTGGGGTTGAATTGTCCGTAATGGGCTGTTCGGGGCCTTTTCCTTCAATTGTGATATGGCTTGGTGGTAGTTTAAGCAGCGTTTTGAGTTCATTGGCAATGACGGTTGCGCGGCTTGCCGAGAGTTGATAGTTATCTTTAAAGCGTAATTTTGTTTTGGGTAGTAATTTTCGGTTATCAGAGTGCCCAACGGCGTGAATACGAAGGTTTTGTAACGGTTTGGCTTTATTGGCAAATGCGGCAAGTGTCTGTTTATCTCGGTTGTTTATTTTGTCGTCTGCGCTATCAAACTGAATATCAAGCTCAATTTTATCGGTTATTTTTTGTATCTCTTGCGTAATGGCAAGTGTATTGGTGTGGGTAATCACAGGAGTGCGTTGGTTATTTTTAGCGGGGGTATTAAACACCATAAAGGCTTTGCTAATGAGTTCTGAAGCGGTTATTTTCTCCCCCCCCCCTATGCCCTCTAGGGTGAAACGAAGTGTTTTTGTGGCGTTTTTGTTTAGATCATTAAGACGAAACGTAAGCATATTGCGAGTGATTTCAGGGGCTGTTATTGCACGTTCATTAAGCGTGCTACTGTTGTTTTGATAATGCATGAATTCAGGAATCATGATGGTTAAACGGGTGTTACTTAAAGGTATGTTGCCATTTTTGAGTGTAATGGTGTATTGAATGGTATCGTTTTCAAGCAGGGCTGAATTTTGAATTTGTAACGAGACATTGCCTTGCGGTTTCGGTTTTTGAGCGACATGAAAGTCACTGCGCCATAATGTGCCGCCTTGTACGTCTATAAATTGTGACCACGCACGGCCTGAAAAGCGGGTGTTGTCTTGGGTGAGAACCGCTTCGTATTGCTCGAGTAGGGTATCTAAATCGAGCTGAACAACGTGACTACCTGGCATAATGTTTTCAAAATGGTACATCCCATTGTCATCGGTAATGGCATAGCGACCATCTTCCATATAAATACGAACGCCTTTTAACCCCGGCTTTGTGTCAATCTGGGTGCTTTCAGGGGGGGGGGGTAAATTTTCAATAATCACTTGCCCCATTAAGATTGCACGACTACGCATCAGGTCTTCAGCGACCCATGTATTTACATGGGCGGTATTGGATGTAATGGCACCATTATTTGCTATCGCCGAACTGTTGCTTTGGGCTGTACCTGGCTTAGCGGTACCGACTGCGACCACGTATTCCAGCGTAATGATTTCATTGGCATTGAAGTTGTTTAGGTTAAACGTGAACGTTTGCCCATCGCTAGAAACGGTGGAAACACTTCCTGTTTGTTTATTGATTAAGATGGAATTTGGTTCGAGTCTAAACCCTTGCGGAAGCGTGTCGGTCAGCACAACATTGTTTATAGGCACGCTGTCTGTGTTTTCAACGGTGATGGTAAAGTGAATAAAATCGCCTGCGGCAACGGTGCGAACATTACTTTTTCGCAAAACGTAAAGGGGACTGGTTAGTCGATCCAAAGGAATATCAATGTGCAGTGGTGGCCCTGCTTGCAGAGGAAAGGTTTCTCCACGAGAGCCTAAGGTGATGGCATAAGGGGCATTAGGAAGTTGATTAATGAGTGCGGTAGGTTGCTGTGATGGCCAAATGTAATCTGAGCCATTGGGGCGTGTTACTTGTAAATGGTAGTTACCTAGGGGGGCAAATGGAAAACGGTATGCGCCACCGGTAAAGTTGTAAACTGTTCCGCCACTGTCGGTTACCGAGCTGCCAGTGATAACCGTTGAGGGGTAGCTGCTTATACCATCATCACCAAATATTTGGGCAGGAGCACCGGTATCGGAATTGATCATTGAGACCGTATAGCCGTTTAACAGCGCGCCTGTTGCACTGTCAAATAAAATACCAAAAGGATCTACTAAAATAATGCTTGTCGTGGCATCGGTGTTGTCAATATCATCGGTATAGTTAACATTAACAACGGTGTTTTCATTGACATTTAAAACGCCATTGTTTGGTGCGTTGAAACCGTCGTTATTCAGTGTAATATAGCCCGTAAAAATACCACTATCAACGTCGGTTTCGGTTAATCTAAGTTGTTCTACTTCACCATTATTATCAATGTCTAAGTCAATTTCGATGGTCTCTTTTAGCGTATTGTTGGTGTTGTGGTCGCCTTCGTTAAGCTGAATAAAAATAATTTGATTGTTTGAAAAATTTGTTGCCGATTTGACTGGAATTGGGGTTGAGGTGACGACTACGCCTAATTCATCTAATACTGGGGCAGGGATTGCGGCATATACACCATCCGTTTGTTTAAACTCTGTTGTGTTAATCACCAGTGGGGTTGCGTCACTTGCGGGTGAATACTGCATGAATTGCAACACACCTTGCGTTCGTGTGTTTAAATTGAGGGGAGAACTGATGTTGTCAATCGTTACGGCATTGGCTTGATAGTTTATGGTTAGCTCATTGAGGTTAACGTTTGCATTAAGAGGGATTCCCAGTTGTGCGGTATAAGTTGCGCTATTGCCCGAAAGTAAAGGGTCAATGTTGTAATGGTAGGTGGTAAACCCATTAAGGGTCTCTTGATATTGCAAAATGGCATTCGGGTTGTTGAGGCTAAAGTTAAGGTCTTCCGCAAGGCTAATCGAAAGTACACCATCCTCTAAGGAGTTGATGCCATCATTGGTTAAAAGAATGTCAAACTCAGTGGTACTGCCTGGGTACAGATTATTTGCATTGATGCCTAGTGTGGTGATATTTCCTTGATTTGAGTTAACAGGATCTAACACCGTAAATGAATCGGTATTGGAACTTGCTAGGGGTTGGTTAATTAGGTTGATTTGATAGTGAATTGTGGCAGTGTTATTAACAACGGTGCCAGCAGGCGTTGTTGCATAAGCCGTGGGAAGTAATAATACAAAGCACAGTATAATGAGTGCAAGCGACCACAAGTGCTTACAAAAGCACGAATAGAAGGCATGAACATCGCCCCGTAATGTCTGTGTAGTCGCTTGTCTCATCGGATTGGTAGGATTGTGTTAAATTCCCCCCCCCTTCTATTTCTTATGATTTACTTTATTTCAGCTCGTATGTTTACCGTTGCCGTCTCACCGCCTGAAAGTGCAATGCCTGTTACTGTGACGGTTTGTCCACTTACGGTCGCTTCATCATCTCCACTGGCATCGGTTAAGTTAGTGGCTGCGCCTCCGTATAAATTAGGAGTGGTTAATTTAATGGATTTACCCGTTTCATATTTACGTGCATCATCTGTGGGTATGGTTAAGTTGCTGTCTAATATATCTGTGATGACAATGGCACTGGCGGTTTCCCCACCTGCTCCATTGACAACCGTAATGGTATACTCAATGATGGCGCTAGGAATGTGCAGTGGACTTGCTCCTAAATTAATCGGATCCCAAATAACCGCAGAGGATTTAGTGATGGTTAAACTTGCGCTTTGTACCACAAAACTTAAACTGGCTGAGTGTTTGGTGTCTCTCGCATTATCATCTGCATGAGGGCCATCACTGTCGGCATACACATATTGTTTGGTGGTAACCCCATCGGCAGCTTGAGCAGGAATGGCCGAACCATCTTCGAGCAAGGCCGTAGCCATTAAATGATAGGTTGAGGTTTGGTTATCAGTGGCGGTTGCAGGAATGTCTCCCACTAACCAGACAACAGCAGAAGCGTCTGCAATTAGATTGTTTAATGCTGTTCCAGCAAGATCGTTTGCACTGTTCCAAAGGCCATCTCCGTCATCAATATGAATGGTTAAACCTGTTGTTGCAAAGGCTTCGGTTCCCGCCGCAAAAGCGAGGTTAAAATCGTAGGTTTCGTTACCTGTGTTGGTGATGGTATATTTTAAGGCGTTAGCCGTGCTACTAGGTGTGACATTTACGTCTGTACCAGGGGTTACCGTTAAATTAACTTTTGCATCCACTTTAAAGGTGGTGGTATTGCTGTCGATGGGAGTTTGGCTAACACTGTTAACTTCATAGGCCACTATTGCTTGGTTGGTAATATCAATGCCTGATGCGGTGCCTGCGGCAAATGCATTGTGTGATGTGGCGAGTAATAATAGGCCAGCAGTGAAGGCATGTAATGCGGTTATATGTTGTTGAGTGGTTTTCATTATAAGTCCCCTTAATCTTGTTCAAATCGTTATTTTAATTTCGCACTAAAGCGAACAGAGCCTTTGCCTCCAGCGGCAATTGAGTGAATGAGCCAGCGAATATGTGTGTAATCCTTTGGCTCGGCTGGAATTTTTGTGTTGTCTTTTGTTGTGATGGTCAATTTATCTGACGTATTAAAGGTTTTTCCGTTGTCTACAGAGTAGGTTGCAACGGCACTGTTTGGTTGTGCACTGTTGTTGAGGTAGATAAGGTGGCCAGGGATCGGATTGGTGATAACCACATTATGTGCGGCTTGTGTATTTTTATTATGGTATTGCGTGACATACACAACGGTGTCCCCAGGAGTAATCTTATTGGGCTCTATGAGTTGAGTTGAGTTGTTACCTTGGCTGTCGGTGGTTATGACTTCTTCAAAAACGCTCATATTTAGTGAAAGGGATTCACTGGCATGTGCGGGTAAAAAAGTGACCCCCCAAACAAAGAGAAAACAGGACAGTTTTGAGTACATTCCATTCATGATTCTTAGCCTTTTCTTGTGTTACATCAATTTCAGGTGAAAAAATGTTTATGCACTGCATATTATAATTGTGCATTTTCAAGAACAAAAGCAATTTATGCACCAAAACGCTTTAATATGGGGGTGTTAGGCGAGGTTTTTAAGGTAAACAGGAAGGGTAAATGCGTAGCCAGTAAGTTGATTTGGTATCGCTATGTTATTATTTAGTATTTTTTGTGTGTGGCAGAGCGATGAGGAAAAATTAGGCATTCCATTGTGGTTTGCCTAATATATGTTTGAGGAAAAAAGAGTAAAAGTATGTTACGCCATTAATTGGTTTTTAAGCGTATGAATGGCTTGTTGTTCTATTTGACGAACGCGTTCCATTGATATGCCATACTCTTCTGAAAGCGCTTTTAAGCCAATTTTATCTTCGGTTAGCCAGCGTTTTTGTAAGATATCTCGACTGCGTTCATTAAGGGTTGCCAGTGCTTTTTTCATTCGGTTTAACTCAAATGTTGCAGAGTCTTCTTGAATGAGAGCCGTTTCAGGATCGGCTTCTTGGCTAAGAAGCACAGGAAACGTAACGTGTTCGCTGTCATCTTCTGAGTGCATGTCTACAGGAATGTCTTTACCGTATAGACGAGATTCCATTTCTAAGACGTCTTTTCGAGTAACCCCTAAATCTTTTGCGACTTTGTCTGCGTTTTTATCACTAAACCATTCTAATGTTTTTTTAGAGCTGCGCAGTTTAAAAAACAGTTTACGTTGCGCTTTGGTGGTGGCGGTTTTAACAATGCGCCAGTTTTTGATGACGTATTCGTTAATTTCGGCACGAATCCAATGAATCGCAAAGGTCATTAAGCGTACATTTTCTTCAGGGTTAAAGCGCTTAACGGCTTTCATTAGACCCACATTGCCTTCTTGAATAATATCGCCAAGCGGCAACCCATAACCATTAAAGGTACGTGCAACGGGCACAACATAGCGTAAAGAAGATAAAATTAATTGGCGTGCGGCTTCTACGTCTTGCTGATAATACAGTTTTTCAGCCAACGCATGCTCTTCGGCCGCTGTTAGCTTTTGAATATTTCGAACGGTATGCAGATACGTTTCTAAATTCTTTCCAGGCACTAACTCACGAGACGCCAGAGAGAGCTTGGGTAAGTGGGTCGCTAATGTGTTGGGTTGGATTAAATTTTGCATCATTTAAACACCTCTAATTTTCTGTTTGAATGCAACTATATTAGCACTCTTTTAGGGAGAGTGCTAATTTGTGGGGCGTATCGTAATATTTTGGTCATTATTATTGATGTTTGTCTGTAAAAACAATTGGTTAAGTCGCAAAATCTTCAGGATCATAGCCTAAGTTAGGTGCAAGCCATTTTTCGGCCTCTTCAATGCTCCAACCTTTACGTGTGGCATAGTCTTCTGCTTGATCACGCCCAATGGATCCAACCCCAAAATAACGTGATTTAGGATGTGCAAAATAGGTTCCTGATACTGCGGCAGTGGGGGTCATGGCAAAACTTTCAGTAATCTCTAGTCCAATGGCTTCGTCTGGTTTTAACAGTTGCCAAAGCGTTCCTTTTTCGGTGTGATCGGGGCAGGCGGGGTAGCCGGCTGCTGGACGAATGCCTTGATAACGTTCTTTAATGAGGTCTTCATTGCTTAGGGTTTCGTCTGGTGCATAACCCCAGTCGCTCGTACGGACAATTTCATGCAAGGTTTCCGCAAAGGCTTCGGCAAAGCGATCGGCTAAGGCTTTAAGCATAATGGCATCGTAGTCATTTAGATCCTTTTCAAATCGTTCAATGTGTTCATCAATGCCGATGCCTGCCGTAACGGCAAAAAACCCAATGTAATCATGTATGCCTGTTGCCACGCCTTCGATCTCTTTCGGCGCAATAAAGTCTGAGAGACAATTATTTGCCCCCCCTCTTTTTTTCTCGGCTTGTTGGCGAATGTGATGAAAGCGATAGAGCACTTCGGTTCGGCTTTCATCGGTGTAGACTTCTATGTCATCCCCTACTCGGTTGGCGGGGTAAAAACCATAAATGGCTTTGGCGGTTAACCATTTTTCGTCGATGATCTGTTTGAGCATGACTTTTGCATCGGCAAAGACTTTTTTGGCCTCTTCTCCGACCACTTTATCGTCTAAAATTCTTGGGTAAAGGCCGTGCAGTT
>JAMOLY010000175.1 GCA_027068835.1 Thiomicrorhabdus sp.
TAGGGCTGTTATTGTTATTACTTTTAATTGGAATCAGTCAGGTCACAAAATTAATTGGCAGTGTAGAAGTCACCAATGGCAGCGTGTATGATCAGTCATCCGCACAGTGGCAACAAGGTGTTTTTCACCTCAATCGTTTGGATAAACTGAAATTTAAACTTGAAAAGTTTAATATTAATTATACCGTCTCTCATGGAAGCGTTGTTCGGTTAGATACCCAAGCTCATCTTACTTGGCTAGATGAAGAGGGGAGGGTAAAAAAAGGCGTTATGGGCGATAAAGTACCGCTTAAGGTTTATGGTTATAAATTGTATAGCACGCATAATAAGGGGTTTGCCCCAATGTTTAAGTGGCAACCCAACCAAGGATTTTCTGTTGAGGGTTCGGTGCATTTTCCCGCGTGGCCAGAGCATGAATTAAATCAATCCAATGATCTGAATATTCCCAATACGCCTTATAAACTTTGGTTAAATTTAAAGTTTTTTGATCCTATTTTATCCACACTGGAACCCTCTGTTTTTCGCATGCCTAACGATTTTGTATTGATTGCACGGGTGGGAGAACAACGCTATGAGTTACAACCCGGCGATTTTATTGAGTTCGAAACAGGGCGTCTGGAGTTTTTAGGGTTAAATACATGGATGGGATTTCAAATATTTTATGATTGGTCGTTGTCTTGGATGTTAGGTGCGGCACTGCTGGCTTTATTTGGATTGGCTGGACATTTTTGGCAAAAATTTGCCCCCACCCCTTGGGAAGATACCTTAAAAGAGGAAAAAAAATAGATGGAACAAGAACAACTCAGTTTATGGCTGGCAGTCGTGTCCTATGTTATTGCAGGTATGCTCGCGATTTTTGGTGTGGTGTTTGCCAAAAAATACGAAAAAAGTATTCTATTTTTTATGTGTGTAGGATTGGTGTTACATGCCGTTGCACTAGGGTTGCGATGGATACGTTTAGAGCATGGTCCTTACTTAACCATGTTTGAAATACTCTCCAGTAATCTTTTTACCTTAATGTTGTTTTTCATTATTTTTTATTGGCGATATAAGCCTGTTAGACCCAGTGCCGCCGTTGTGTTGCCGATTTTGTTTATTATGATGGCATGGATGATGTTTACCCCGCACGATGCAGGCATGATACCCGCCTCGTTTGATACCATTTGGTTATGGGTTCACATCGGGTTTGGAAAGGTTTTTATGGGATCGGTATTAGTAGCTGTGGGCATGGGAGGCATTATTGTATTGCGTAAATACCTTTGGACAGAAAAAAAGTTTGCTAACCTACCCAGCAATGAACGCTTGGATGATTTAGCGTTTCGTTTTATGGCGGTTGCTCTGATTTTTGATTCCTTAATGTTAATTGCAGGAGCCTTATGGGCGCACGATGCTTGGGGACGTTACTGGGGCTGGGATCCACTTGAAACGTGGGCGTTTATCACTTGGTTAGTGCTGGTGATTACGTTGCATTTACGATCCACACTTAAGTTAAGTTATGTGCAAGGCGCATATCTGATTTTTGCCGTTTTTGCATTAGGGTTTTTAACCTTCTATGGCGTTCCTTTTATAAGCGATGCACCCCATCAAGGTACCTTTGGCTGACTCTAAATGATTTTTAATTTTTCAGCCGCGCGTCCTTGGCTATTGCTCGCCTCGTTTGCATTGGGTATTTCTGCATTATTAGCGATTTTGTTAGTACTTTCGAGAGCGCCTCATGTTCAAGAAATCTTTGGGTTAAAATCACTGTTCCATACTATTTTAGTCTTGCATGTTAACTTTGCCGTATTGGTTTGGTTACTCTCCTTTATTGGATTTATTTGGGTCGGTTGTACCCAAAATATCAATCGCTATTTTCATGGAACAGCATTTATTTTGTGTGTTCTAGGTGCTTTTTTCATGCTCTTTTCCCCCTTGATGGGGGATGCAAAACCGATGATGAGCAACTATGTACCTGTGATTGATTCTCCTGTGTTTTTTGTAGGACTTTGTGTATTTTCCTTGGCTATTTCTATGTTAGCTTGGCCTGTTCTACGCGAACACACCTGGGGCATAATTAAGGCCTCTGCACTTATGTGGTTTGTGGCTTTATTGGTGTTTATTTATCATTTTATTGAATTAAAAAGATCAGAGCCTACCCTGTTTTTTGAACACCTTTTTTGGGGGGGAGGGCATGTTTTACAATTTATTTATATTTTGGTTTTATGGTTGGTTTGGCGTTGGCCAAATAGGAAGCCTTTTAAAGGGCAGTTGACGATTGCTGTTATTCTCATGTTGTTAGCACTTAGTTTTATACTTTTTTTAGACCCCAATGGTTTTAATTCCCGTAAAGCCTATACCTTTTTAATGCAAGGCGGTATGTTAGCTTTACTGGTGCCAATGCTACGGTGGTGGTATAAGGGGGGGGGTAAAAATTCAATAAAAAGTTTGAGGCTAAGTCTTTTTTCATCCGTATTATTGATACTGTTAGGGGTGATAATCGGGCTGTTAATTCGTGATGATTCTGTTATTGTTACAGCACATTACCACGCAACCAACGCCGCCATTACCGTTGCTTTCATGGGGCTATCGTATTTTTTTATAGAAAAATTTAGTGCAAAAAACCTCTCTTTAAAGGGAGTGAAATTTCAAATTATGCTTTATACATCAGGAATGATTTTGTATGTATTAGGCATGGCAGGCTCTGGCTGGTTAGGGGTACAAAGAAAAACGGCGATGATTTTAGAAGATAACAGTTTAGAGAGAATTTCAATGGGCGTTATGGGAATTGGTGGCGCACTGTCCATTGTTGCAACCTTAATGTTTGTTGGTTTTATTTTTTACGCTTTTTTACAACAAAATAGGATAGAAAAATTAAAATGAGTCAACAGAAGCAGTTTATGATTACGGCGACCGTCTCACTGGTCTTTGTTTTTGTATTTATTTTATTGATTGGGTTTCTTTCAGACAAAACGCAATCCATTGTGTCTCCGACTAAAAAAATAGTTTTAGCTGACCCAAAATTACAACCAAACCAACATGCAAGGCAAGCTAAAGCCATAGAAATTGATCGGCGATTTAGTCAAGCCGTTATTATGTTGCACGCCAAACAATACGACAGCGCCATTAAAGCGTTACACCGAGTATTAGAGCTTGCGCCCAAAATGCCTGAAGCGCATGTGAACATGGGATACGCTTTTTTAGGGGGAGGGGATGCCAAAATAGCTCGTGATTTTTTTGCAAGCGCAATTGAACTCAACTTGAATCAACTTAACGCCTATTACGGTTTGGCTGTGGCATCCGAAGTGTTGGGCGATATGGAATCGGCATTAGGCGCAATGCGAACTTACGTGCATTTAAGCCCCAAAGATGACCCATATATCGCGAAAGCACGAGCGGCATTATGGGAGTGGCAAGCGGCACGAGACGAGGCGAATAAAAACCAGAATACTCAAACACCAGAAGATTTAGAAAAGAACGATACAACGATTAAGTGATTTAATAATACTCCCTTAAAGCATTGATACTTGTCGTAAAGGGGGGGGGATAAAAAATGGCTAAAAATTTGATTCAACCTCTGATTAGATTGATTGGTATGCTTGCATTATGCTCAATCCCTTTTTCAGTTTTTTCAGGTGTAGAAGACATCGTCAACACCAAACACAACCTGTCCGCCAGTGGACCCGGAACACTCAAAGCTACCAGTGAAAGTCGCGTGTGTGTTTTCTGTCATACCCCCCATGGCTCCAATGCAGCCCCCAATGCACCTTTATGGAACAGAGAGCTTTCCAATGCCGTTTACACCGAATACAGTTCAGATTCCTTTGATGGTGCTGCCACCATTGGGCAACCCAGTGGCAGTTCTAAACTCTGCTTATCCTGTCACGATGGTGCCCTCGTTATCGGAGACGTAAATTTTGCCAACGGCGTGTTAGGCGCTAACATCCCCATGCAAGGTACCGATGGCGACGGCACCTTTAATTCCACCAACGAACTGACAGGATTTACTCGACAGCTTGGTCTTAACCTAGGCAACGATCATCCCATCTCCTTCAACTACGACACCAGCCTTGCCAATACCGATGGTGAACTTTACGATCCTACCATCACAGGCCACATCGGCAACCGAGTATCAGGGCAACCTAAACCCGCTGTGCCACTTGAAAATGACCAAGTGCAATGTATCACCTGTCACAATCCCCACACCATTGACGACAAATTTTTACGTCTCAACCGAACCCAAGCCGCCTCCCACGGAACCGACGGCGTATTTGATCCTGCCAACGATATTGTTTGCTTAGCCTGTCACAACAAAACCGGTTGGGCGACCTCCGCCCACAGCCACAGCAGTGTCGCGAATGAAACCTACACTACCGATGCTTCAAATCAACGTGAATTTCCAGCCGGTATTCAAGTCTGGCAAGCCTCTTGTCTAAATTGTCACGACACCCATACCGTGACAGGAGCGAGAATGCTCCTAAGAGAAGGAACGGATAGCATGACGACCCCTAAAACAGGGGGCAATGCCGCACAAGAAGAGACCTGCTACCAATGCCACACCATTAACGGAGGACTAGACAGCATTTTAGTAGGTGGAGGTGGTAATGAAGTGCCCGACATCGAAACCGAATTTGGCCGTACTTTCGCTAAGCCCATCACCAATGCCGATCAAGGAGTGACCAGCGAACAACACAGCATTACCGACAAAGACTTTATGGAAAGTGCCAGCAATCTTGGTAATAATAGACATGCAGAGTGTACCGACTGTCACAACCCGCATCGTATTATTAAAAACCAACTTTTTAATGCCGACCCCACAATTCCAGATGCCAAAGCACATCATGATCATAACCCCGTTGGTACTCCACATAGTAATATTATCTCGGGTGCATTGGCGGGTACATGGGGAGTTGAACCTGTTTATGGGAGTGCTGAGTTTGGCAGTAATCCTATCAGTTTTACAGTAAAAAGTGGCTATGCTGGACCGGGTGCTAGTGATGATGTGAGTAGCTCCTATGTGACGCGAGAGTATCAGATTTGTTTGAAGTGTCATTCAAACTATGCTTATGGAACAAATCCTCCAAGCAGTGGTCCCTCAATTGGAAAAAACAATGTTACTCAATACACCAATCAGGCGATGGAGTTTCAGGCACCTGAAGGTCTAATGCCAGCAGGTCATCAAGGGGAAGCCGTATTTGGAACGCAAGGTGCAGCAGCAAATCATCGCTCTTGGCACCCTGTGATGAAGCCGACTAAGCGAACTTTAGATGTGCGTCGTATAAGATCAAATTTTGATCCTTTACTAAGAGAAATTTTTAACCCCCCTTGGCAAGACGATGGCGTGACCCGAATTGGTGAACAAACTATGTACTGTTCAGATTGTCACGGAAGCTCCTCTCCTTTTGTGATAGGCGATTCAAGTACTCATAATGTAGAACCAGCGCCAGATGGCGCATGGGGACCACATGGTTCAGAAAATGCTTTTATTTTAAAAGGGAACTGGCAGACGGATAGTGCTGGCCCAACATTTTCTGATGAAGCACTTGCGAGCCAATTGTGTTTTAGGTGCCATAAAAGAAGCGAGTACGTTAACAGTAATAGTGATGTAACATCGACTGGTTTTACCAGTGGTTCAACTAATTTACATGGACTGCATGCAGGTCGTGTAGGTTCAAATTTACGCTGTACATGGTGTCATGTGGCGGTACCACATGGGTGGCGTAATAAAGCTTTATTGGTAGATATTACTAATGACCCTGAATCACCTTGTAATGGGGTTGAGCCTTGTAATGCAGCTCCTTATTATCAAAATGCTTATTTAGGTGGAAATTCGGGTGGAGTGCGATGGCAAACAAGCGGCAACTGGAGTGCACAAGATTGCGGTGGTGGCTGCATGATGGGCTGGATGAGGTTTGCTTGCCGTTCACCGCTTTAAATTTTTTATTGCGCTGGCGTATTAAACCATTTCTCAAATAGATCAAAAGGGTTTTCCTTTTGATCTGAGGCTTTCCAGCCAAGATGAGACAGTCGGGTTTCAGTAATAATATTCATTTGTGTGCTGCTTACCGAATTTTTGGTCATATTAAGCATTTGAAACCTGTTTAATCCTCTGTAGCCTGCAAGGTCTTGCGGTGTCATAATATTGTGTTGGTCTAACAGTATTCTTATTTGAGGGGCTTGTAACCTTGAAGCCACGGTATCATAAGTCACTTGTATCGGTTGTTTTGAACCAATTAAAATTAAGTCTTCCCCTTGTCTCATAATAAAACTTGACGTGTGTGGGTAAACATTATTAAAGGCTTTAATAATGGCTTTTAGAGTGGTGGTGTCCATTTTAAAGAGGTTTACCCATTGTGAATAAATGCCATTTGAGCTAAGACGGTTATAGGTTAGCTCAAAAAACTCTTGTGTAAACAGGTTGGAGGCTCCGCTTAACCAAGGGTGTGAGGGCTGTGAAATAATAATGTCGTACCGATTTTTTGTAGCAAGCAATTCATGCCTTGCGTCTTGAATTTTTAAACTTACTCGATCGTCTACCAAAGCAGGAATAATGCCACGAGGATACACACTCTTCATGGCATTGATAACCTCGGGTTCTAGCTCAACCACTTCAATAAATTGCAAAGGTGTTTTGGTTAAGGCATAGGTGGTGACGCCTCCGCCAAATCCAATTACAAAGCTATTTTTAGGATCAGTGTGAAACAGGTAAGGAATGATACCTAATAGAGTTGCTGTTAAATCGACATGATTATAGTTAAAGGTATCTACACTGGCTTCACTTAGACCATTGTTGATGAGGCGACTGTATTGATTTTTATGATTGATAATGCCAATCACCCCACTTTTGGCTTCTTTAATATAGGTGAGATGCTCGTCACTTAAATCGGTTTTATTAGTGTTATTAAAAGTGGTCATTAGCAGAGGTTTGTAGCTAAGGGGGGGGGAGAAAATAATTAAAGCGAAAGTACTGACACTCAGTGCTATAACGATTAAGCGTTGTTTTTTAATAGCTAGTGAGAGTAAAAATAGCGTTGCAACGAGCGCCACGATCCCCGCCATGCTTAATAGTAAAGTAGCGGTTCCAAATTGTGGAATGAGCCAAAATCCAGCCACGATAGAGCCTAAAATTCCTGCAAAGGTGTTAATACCAAAGGCGGTTGAGCTGTCTGACTGCACTCTGTCAGCTGTTTGAGTATACAGTAATAGCGCCAATGGAAAGAGTGCTCCAAATAGAAAGGAAGGGGGGGAAATAAGTGCAAATATGGCCACATATTTTAGTAAGTTTTGGTTGGCTAAACTTAAATCGCTGTGGGTTAAATAGGTTTGTAGCGTGGGAATATAGGAAAGCCCTGAGTAGCTATAAACCAGTAATACCGCCAAGCCTAATAGTGCATAACCCAGCCATAGCGCGGGTTGCTTAATGCGATCAAGGTAGTGCCGAATGACCCATGCGCCTATTGCAATGGCAAATAAAAAAATGGCAATTAAAATAGAAAAACCATACAGCGTGCTACCTGTAAAAATAATAAGATACTTACTCCAGCCAATTTCTGTGGCGATGGATACAAAGCCTGTGATAAACAGTATCCCAAGGGCTTTGAGTTTTTGGTTTTTGATCAGTTTTGTATCCGCTTGAGGTTTTTGAGCCGATAGATAGGGGGGGGGAGAAAATTTTTGAAGGGTTGAAAATAGAGATTGTTGAGAGGCCATTATGGCGGTTAATGCAATGATAATATTGATGATAACAGCGGTGTAAATAGCCCCATCTAATCCAATGCTAGGAACCAATACAAAGCCACAAAGAAGTGCACCCAGTACGGCGCCAAACGTGTTTAGGCTATAAATTTGGGCATAGCGTTTGCCCATGGTTTTGGTTTCTTGAATCACAAGGGTTGAAATGAGGGGTAAGGTTGCTCCCATCGCGGTGGTAGGAATCAGTAAAAGCAAAGTGATCACAATAAACTTAAGCGCGGAGATTTCAGAAAACAGTGCGACATGAGCGATGAGATAGTCTAGGTTGAGTAAAATTGGCAGTAAGGCTAGCCCAAAGAAAGCGATGGTGATTTCTAGTAGAGCATAAGTGGTGAGAATGGATCGTTTTTGATGGTTAAAATAACGGGACAGAAAGCTTCCAAGGCCTAGTCCTAGAAAAAAGGCACCGATCACAATGCTTAATGAAAGGCTGGTTGCGCCAACACTGAGTGTGGAAAGTCGAATCCAGACAACCTGATAGATCATGGCGGCTGTGCCAGAGCCGATTAAAAAGAGAAAGATAAGAAGAAGTTTATAGTTCATATTCTTGGTTCATGCTAGCCATTTAAAATGGGCTATTCTAGCATTAACTACAAAGAGTAGGCGCGGTAGTGTAATCCCCCCATTTATAACCGAAGTTAAAAGTAGAAGATTAAACCTTTTCCAGCTTGTATCTTGGTGGCACACCACCAATCGCTGAATGAGGTCGTTCGTTATTGTAAGTCCATAACCATTTT
>JAMOLY010000176.1 GCA_027068835.1 Thiomicrorhabdus sp.
ATAATGAACAAGATTTAAATTTCTCTTGACATATCAACGAGTTGGCGATTTTTGTCTTTTTGTAAGAAAAACAACAACTTACAAGGAGACTAACATGCCGAACCAAATTAGAACAATTGTGAAAGCAAAAACAAAAACATTAGCCAAGGGCAAAGAGATTACACTGCGCAAGCACCTTAATGCAGACGCCCTGTTTCATAACATGAGAAAAGGGTTCGAAAATATCAAGGATACACGGACAGGAAACGGCAAGCACTCCTTGGCCGATGCACTCATGTCCGGCTTTGCAATGTTCTCTCTCAAAGACCCTTCTCTTCTTCAGTTTGATAACCGGCGCAGCACCGGCCCCCACAATCTCAAAACCATTTATGGTATCGGCACCATCCCCTGTGATACCACGATGCGTGAAATTCTTGATGTGGTCGATCCCAATACCCTCAGGCCATTATTTAAAGATGGATTTCGTGCCCTGCAACGGGGCAAGGCCCTGGAGCAAATGGTATTTATGGATGGGTACTATTTGCTCAATTTTGATGGTACAGGGTATTTCAATTCTAAAAAGATATTTTCCGATGCCTGTATGAAAAAGGTCGACTCAAAGACAGGAGAAATCACCTATTACATTCATGCCGTCGGAGCGGTTCTTGTGCATCCTGATCATAAAGTGGTTATTCCTCTCTGTCCTGAAATGATTATCAAACAGGATGGGGAGACAAAAAACGATTGTGAACGGAATGCCATCAAACGGCTTCTTAAGAAGCTCAAAAAAGATCATCCACATTTGAAGCTCATAATCAACGAAGACTCGCTCAGTTCCAATGCTCCCCATATCCGTGAGCTTGAAAAGTATGAACATAAATATATCCTTGGTGTAAAAGAAGGAGATCATAAATTTCTTTTTAATCATGTAGATCAAGCCGTTGACAATGGAGAAGCCGTTGAGTTCGACATCCCCGACGAACAAAAAGAGCACATAACGCATTGTTTTCGGATTGTATATGATGCCCCGCTCAACAAAGCTCATCAAGACTGTCGAATAACGTTCATTGAGTACTGGCAGCACAATGAAAAGACAGGAAAAGATTTACGATTCAGCTGGGTTACAAACCTAAAAGTCACCAGAGAAAATGCCATCCAATTCATGCGTGGTGCTCGCGCCAGGTGGAAAATCGAAAACGAAACATTTAATACCCTAAAAAATCAAGGGTATCACTTTGGTCATAACTTCGGGCTGGGCAAAAAGAATCTCAGTGAAGTTTTTGTAATGCTCATGATGCTCGCCTTTCTGGTTGATCAGATAATGCAGTTATGCTGCCCACTCTTTAATGCAGTTTGGAAAAAGCTGAGAACCAAGCAATTGCTCTGGGAGCATGTGCGGATTCATTTCCAGGCATTCTTGATAGATACGATGGAGGAGCTCTATCGCTCAATTCTGGATCATAAACCTATGCCGTTGCCGAAACGACAGTAAGGTCTGCGGTTATTTCAAAGATCATATCCCTCATTTGAAAACAACAATTGAGGACGAGCGGATAACTTTGCTCAAAAAACGATCATTTTATGTTAATGAATGGGCTAACGGCGTACGTTTGCCGATGTGCCCTGTTTTTTTGCCAAATTCGGTTTGAAAAACCTTCTGGCAAGTCAAAATTTAACTTTTGAGCTGCAATTTTATGCTGCTCGGGAATTTCTGACGTA
>JAMOLY010000177.1 GCA_027068835.1 Thiomicrorhabdus sp.
TGTAGCGGCGACCACCGAGAAGCGCTTGCTTTGCTCACGTTTAATGGCAACAGGGCCATCTACTTCTACCGCATTCACCAATTGACTGAGCAGTACAGAACGAACCCCTGCTTCTGTATCAACGGTAATCGGCTGTTGTAGCATCTCAAGAATAGACGATTTATAAGACTCTGGCGCACGTACCATTAACGGAATACGACGAATGCCCTCGTACAACACGCCCACTTCTAAGCCATTAATTTGAGTGCGCAACAGTTTTTCAACCTCATTCACGGTTAAGCCTAAACGCCCTGCCATCTCATGATTGACCTTAAGCTCTAAATAGCGCAAGCCTTCATTGGTGGAGGTAAAGACATCTTCGGCACCTTCGATGGTTTTCACCATGGAGACCATTTTTTTCGCCACTTCATTTAGCTCAACCGGGTTGTCACCAAAAATTTTAATGGCCACATCACCACGTGCTCCCGTTAACATCTCATCCACTCGCATCTGAATGGGCTGTGTAAAGGCATAGTTAATCCCTGGAAATTGCGTTACCAACACTTGACGAATCTCTTCAATCAACTCTTCTGTACTTGCCATACGCCACTCATCTTTGGGCTTGAAAACCAAAAAGGTATCGGTATCGTTCAAACTCATGGGATCCAATCCAATTTCATCCGACCCTAATCTTGCCACAATCCGAACGATTTCTGGCACTTGCTCCATAATCGCTTTTTGAATGCGTAAATCCATCGCTACCGAAGCCTCTAAGCTGATCGAGGGTGTTTTTTCAACTTGTAAAATAACGGTTCCTTCGTCCATTTGAGGAATGAACGTCTTACCCACTTGCGTGTAGACAAAGCCAGCAAAGACTAACGCAATCAACGCCGACCCTACGATAATACGGTCGTTCTTTAAACTCCAATGCAAAATGGGTTTGTATAGCGCTTCCAGTTTACGCACCAGCCAAGGTTCTTGATGTGAGACCTTGCCCAATAAAAAGGAAGACAAGGTGGGAATCACGGTTAGGGAGAGTAGTAACGCACTGCCTAACGCAAAAATAATGGTGAGTGCTACTGGCACAAACAACTTACCTTCCAAGCCTTCTAACGTGAGCAATGGTAAAAAGACCGTCATAATAATCAAGATCCCTGAAATAACGGGTACCGAAACCTCTTTTAAAGCTCTAAAAATAATGTGCATTTTGGGCAAGTGTCCTTGCTTTTTTTGCGCATCTTTCTCTTGATGTGACACAATATTTTCAACCACCACCACGGCGGCATCGACCAACATTCCGATGGCGATGGTTAAACCGCCTAAAGACATTAAGTTGGCAGACAGCCCAAACCAGCGCATTAATATAAAGGTCATCAACGCGGCTAACGGTAAAATTAATGCCACAGTCACCGCGGCTCTTACATTGCCTAAAAAAACCAACAGAACAATTAAGACCAGAACAACCGCTTCCAGCATGACTTTCGAGACACCCCAAATTGCGGTATTCACTAAGTCACTTCGACTGTAAAACACACTGACTGAAATGCCTTTTGGAAAGGCGGGGTCAAGTTCAATCAATCGGGCTTCAATGCCAGAAATCACATCACGAGCATTCACCCCTTTAAGCGCAATGACCAATCCCTGAACCGCTTCACTTTCACCGTCTTGTGTAACCGCGCCATTACGGTATAAGGCATCAATTTCTACGCTGGCTAAATCCTTAACGGTCATGGCGACGTTATTTTTATACGCCACCACAATGTTTTCAATGTCCGAAATATTTTGTAAATTGCCTTGGGTTCGAACTAAAATAGCCTCTTCACCTTGCTTTAAACGACCTGCTCCGTCATTTTGATTGTTCTCTTCCAACGCAACGGTTAACTGCTCCAAAGAAACTTGTGCACTGAGCAGTTTTTGATAGTCCGGTTTAACCACAAAGGTTTTTACCAACCCACCGAGCATATTGACATCCGCGACACCATCCACCGAACGTAACGCAGGACGTATCACCCAGTCTAATAAGTCGCGTTTCTCCATATTATTTAAGGCGTCGCCCTCAATGGTAAACATAAACACTTCACTTAACGGAGTAGACAACGGAGCCATACCGCCCGTTACGCCCGCTGGAAGATCTACTCCCCCTAAACGCTCAGCCACCAGTTGACGCGCCCAATAAATATCCGTGCCTTCGTCAAAATCCAGTGTAATGTCAGCAATGCCGTATTTCGCTAAGGAGCGCAATACTTTCTGCTTGGGCAAACCTAATAACTCTTGCTCCAGCGGTGCAATCACACGTTGCTCCACCTCTTCAGGGGTCATGCCTTGCGCCTTAAAAATCATTTTCACCTGAGTGGGTGAAACATCTGGAAACGCATCAATTGGCATTTTTTGAAACGCCTGCCAGCCTCCAGCAATCAGTGCAAACACAATCAAAAGCACCAAGGTTCGCTGCACTAAAAAAAATTGTAAAAATCTTGCTAACATAATAAAGTTCCTTGTGCGTTACGCATCACTCTCTTCGGCGGCATCAAACGCCGATTTAATGGCGGTAGAGCCTTTTACAAACACATGTAATGTATTTGATGGCTTTGTACTGGGCTGTTGCAAAGAAAAATACAGGTTATGGTTGTTAATATTTTTCACCGTAATGGCTTTTGGCATAATCGCTTTACCTTCTTTAATAAACACCACCGTCTCGCCCTCAAATTGGGTGATGGCATTTAAAGGCACTTGGTACACGGTCTGTGCCTGATGCGCTTCATTGGACATTAAAAAATGCACCTGAAAACGTTGGCCAGGACGAATACGGTGCGCGCTATTATCCACCTCAACATGAATATCCACGGTTTGCGTCACCGCATCCACATCGGGATCAACGTGTTCAACCACGCCCACCCCAAGTCCAGAAACATTCGCTTGATGCCCTTTTTTAAGGCGGTTTGCCAGAGCAACAGGGACTTTGACTTTTAGCAACATCGGGTTGGTTTCACCCAATGAAAACAACGCTTGATTTTCAGACACGCGCTCACCCAAACGAATGGTTAAATCAAAAATTTGTCCATCAATGGGGGAGACAATGTACAACACCGACGACTGAATTTTTTGAGAGGAGAGTAGTGTTTGAATCGATTTTTTTGAAAACCCAAAAAGTTGAAGCGAGTTTTTTTGTTGCATTTTTTCCGCATACAACTTGTCTACATCGGCCAGTGCTTGTTGCAACTTTTTAGCCGATGCCGCGCCACTTTGACGCAACTTTTTCACCCGCTTTAATTCACTCTGAAGCACCTTCAAGTCCGACGAAACTGACAACAGTTGTGATTGAAGCGCCAACAGCTCCGAACTTTCAATCTCTGCAATCACCTGCCCCTTAGAGACCGAACCGTGCACCACATGTAAGCGCGAAATTTTGCCCGATAACGGGGCTGACAACGTGCGCGTGGCATTGGGGTGAAACATCGCTTGCGCTGGAAAAACTTGAGTTGGATACTGTTCAACCTGCTTCGCTTGTGCCACTTGCAAGCCCAATGATTGATACTGTGCATCCGTTAACAGCAGTTCATTCGCGGCCACATTGAACGACATAAATAATGACAGGGCAATCCCCGTCATCATGCTCTTTTTGAATTTCATTTTTTGCATGTTTAACATTACTGTTTTCCTTTTTCTAACATAGCGTTGAGTGCGTAACCTTTTACTTGGTTGGCATTGGCAATGGCTTCTTCTAAGTTGGCACTGGCTAATTCAAGATTTAATGCGGCTTCTAATGCCGATTTTTGAATCAACAGTAGCGACTGAATCGACGACTCCCCCAATTGATAAGATTGTTCAGCCAACTGCAATGTCTCTTGTGCAATATGGTTTTGCTGTTGCGCTAAGCGTTGATTATTTTCATTAATGGTAATCGTTTGTTCCGCTGCAAGTACCGACTGTTCGAGTGCCTGTTGCGCCTGTAATAACGCCATTTTTTGCATTTGTTGCGCTTGCTGTTTTTCAGCAATGGCCACTTGGTTTGAAGGCGATGCCCCAATCGGTACCGACACCTCTATAAAGAGAAAGGTATTCTCATCCACACGGTTTTGGTCTTTTTGTGCGCCCACAAAAAAACTGGGCCCCGATTTATTCAATGTTTTTTGTTGTGACAATTGAGCGCTCGATACCTCATACGCTGACTGCATCCAACGTAGCTTTGGATGCGTTTGGGGATTCCACGCATTATGGTGTACTTCGGTAATGTCATTGGGTAACTCGGTAGTTTGTGTCCAGAAGTGGAGCTGTTTTTTGGCCAGAACGAGTAAGCCCTGTTTTTGAGATACAAGCGCTTGTTGCTCCAATACAAACTTTTCAGCCATTAACAGATCCAGTTGCGTGCTGTCGCCCACCTCAACTTTCATCTTAACGTTCTCTTGCAGCTCAAGACTCTTTTTAAGCGCAGACTCCGCCAAATGTAATGAAATTTCCGCTTTCGAATATTGCCATACCAACTGACGAACCTTGCCCGACGCCAGCCAACTCAAGTAATCCTGCTGTACCGAAAGTTGTGCTTGATAGGCTTCAGACACGCCTTGCAAGGCATTTTTTTGTTGAGGTAAAAGAAGTGAAAACTCCACCCCCATCGCCCAGTTTTGGGTATCCAAATCATCCGTTAGCGCATCATTTTCATGTGCGACCGTAATGGCGGCCGAATCGGATAACCAACCGTCTGAAAGTGACTGATTTGCCGAAAATTGTGCTTCCAACCCCTCCGTCATCAGTGCCTCAGGTTGCTGTTGCACCACAGGATCAACCAAGGCGACATAATCGGCAGAGATGGCAGGGCTTGCCAACGCCATTGCACTGCTAACACTTAATGAAGCACCAAGCAGTAGTGTGAAAAAAGAGGGTTTTAAGTCAGTCATTGTGAGCGTCCATTTTGAGTGATTGCGTGCATCATACAAAACGAACCTGAATTGAACCTGAAAAATTAATGAAAAAAACAGGGGGGGGATTTTTTTACGAACGTTCTGAAAAATGGACGGTGACTTTTAACCCCCCATGTTCAGAACGTGAAAAAGAGAGCTTTGCTTGATAAGCCGCCACAATACCTTTAACAATAGACAACCCAATGCCGTGCCCAGGTTTGGTTTCATCGGTTCGATAACCTCGGTCTTCTAAATATTTCAATTGGGCATCGGTCGCCCCCACGCCATTGTCTTCAATCACCAGTCGGTTGTCTTTAAAGGAAATATAAACCTGACCATCACACCACTTACAGGCATTATCAATTAAGTTGCCCAATAGCTCAAACGCGTCCTCTTTTTCCATATTTAACAGATCACACTCTGAAATATCGGTGATAAATTGAATATTTTTATCTCGGTAAAGCTGCTCAAACGTTGACTGTAAGTCCTGCCAAAGCGTGATAAAAGGAATCGCCACAATGGATTGATGGCTGGCGATGCGATCCATTTTTAACTCTCTTTCAATCAAATTTAAAATGGCATTGCTTTGAGATTGTAACTGCGCTTTTAATTTAGGAAACGCTTGTAATTCAGGCGCATCAATCAATTGAAAAATCAGATTTAAGGGCGTTTTTAAACTGTGTGATAAATTGCCGTTTAATTGGCGTGATTTTTCAAACTGCAATGAGGATTGTGCCAATGCAAGGTTTAACCCTTCAATCAAAGAGCGCACCTCTAATGGATAGGACTCGGGTGTTAGGTTGATTTTGTGCCCTAATTGGAATGCACGCAACTCCTCCTCCAGTGGTCTTAACTGCCGAAAAGTACGTTGTAATAACCAACGTAATAAAAAATAGAGGCTAACCAATGTTAGTAAGGTCAACACGCTGAAAAAAACATCAAATTTTACCAGCATGTTTTGAATAAGAGAGAGGTCTTCTGCCACATAAATTTGAATCGGTTGTCCCTGTTTATTCAGTTCAACACGGTAAATTAAAACCAGCTCTTCAACGGGTCCAGGAGCTTCATAATGCACTGTTTTTTTAGCGTCCATATCTAAATTATAGGATTGAATACCTAAACGCTTAGCATACAGCGGGTACTTATCTAAAGAGGGGGAGTAAAAACGTTGCTGAGGAGTGATGACCACAAAATAGTGCCCTGAATAGAGGCTAGAGTAGATGGCACTGATGCCTTCTAAATTCAGTGACCACTCCCCCGATTCATAGGTTAAGTTACGCTCAATGTTATCGGCATCATGTGATAACCGTGTGAGCAAATAATCTTCGGTAATGCTGTGCATGGCCGATTGTAAAAACCACCAAAACGCACTGAAAACAATTAACAACGCAATCACCAGTAAGCTGAATAACTGTTTTTCAAGCGAATGATACCGAGCAAAAAAACGTTTCAATTTTTATCCCCCCCCCTTTTTATTATTCGAATTATTAGAATCACCGCAAAAACGATAGCCCAACCCTCGCAGTGTTTCAATGGCCTGTTTGCCCATCATTTTTCGTAACTTACGCACATAGACTTCAATCACATTACTTTCACGGTCGTAGTGTTGATCTGACATACGTGCCAACAGCACCTCTTTTGAAAACACCTTGTTTGGATTGGATAAAAATACATAGGCTAACCGAAATTCGGTGCGGGTTAAATCATGCGTTTTATCCAGAACGGTTAACTGCTTGGTCTCCAGATTTAGCTCATAACCTGCAACCTGAATGCTATTGGAATCCGAGTGCTTTCGTCTTAACAGGGCTTCAATGCGTGCTTGCAGCTCTTCGTATTGAAAGGGTTTTCCCAAGTAATCGTCCGCCCCCTTTTTAAGCCCCTCTACCCGCTCCTGCCAAGAGTTACGTGCGGTTAAAATCAACACTGGTGTTTGCGTGTTAAGCGGAAATTCACCTTGTCGAATGGCTTCTAAAATCACCAAACCAGGGCGTTTAGGCAGGCCTAAATCGAGTAAAATCAGGTCATACGAAAACTCTTGCAACACATAGGAGGCCTCATCGCCATCTTGTGCCACATCCACCAAATAGTGTTCTGCCACTAAACGTGCTTGAATCGTTTCCACCAACAATGCTTCATCTTCAATCAATAATAATTTCATTACGCTCCTGTCTAAGTTACCCCGAATCCCCAGATAGAAATGCGAATTAGAGTGCAAGAAATTGATGTGCATAGTGAACTCAAAAAAAACAATGTCACCTTACTTGGTGATGCGTTCTTTTTTGAGTTTACTAGATGCATCAAGGGCTTGTGCTATAAACGTATTTTCTATCTGGAGATTTGGGGTTACAGTTTTCATAAAAAATAAAATATTGTACATAGCAAAATGCTAATATTATTTAACACCTAAACGATCTAGGCATGATGATATGGCAACCACCGAGACAAAAGCAACCATTTTAATTGTGGATGACGCTCCTGAAAACATTGATATTTTAAGAGGCCTACTCAAAGATGAGTATAAAATCAAGGTCGCGATCAATGGTGCAAAAGCCCTTAAAATAGCTCAAAGCACCCATGAACTTGACCTTATCTTACTGGATGTCATGATGCCAGACATGGACGGCTATGAGGTCTGCCGCCAACTTAAAAGCCAAATTTCAACCTCATCAATTCCAGTTATCTTTGTCACCGCCAAAGGAGAGACCAAAGATGAAGCCCTAGGGTTTGATTTAGGTGCAGTGGACTATATCACCAAACCCATCAGCCCTCCCATTGTTAAAAAACGTGTTCAAATGCATCTCGCCTTACACAATGAAAAACGCCTACTGGAAGCCTTAGTGTTAGAGCGAACCCAAGAGTTAGAAGCCTCCCGTAAAGAAATTATTGCCTGTTTAGGCAAGGCCGCCGAGTACAAAGACAACGATACAGGCATGCACGTTAAGCGCATGAGCCTTTATGCCAAAGTGATTGGTTTGGCCACGGGCATGAGTGAAGAAGAAGCGAATGCACTGCAAGAGACCGCCCCCATGCATGACATTGGTAAAATTGGACTGCCTGATCGTATTCTTAAAAAGCCTGCAAAACTGAATCCCGAAGAGATTGAACACATGCGCCAACACCCCCAAATAGGGGTTGATATTTTAGGAGGGCAAACCTGCCCACTGCTCAATATGGCGCGTAGCATCGCCATCTCTCACCACGAAAAATGGGATGGCTCGGGTTATCCAAATGGGCTGAAAGGTGAAGAAATTCCACTTCATGGACGCATTGCCGCCATTGCAGATGTCTTTGATGCACTGACCACACAACGCCCTTATAAAGAGGCTTGGCCCGTCGAAAAAGCCTTAAATTTACTCAACGAGGAATCGGGGAAGCACTTTGACCCCAAATTAATTGAGCTATTTATGGCCTCTCTCCCAGAAATTTTAGAGATCAAACAATCATTTCAAGAAAAGTAAGCGC